>JAQWOA010000035.1 GCA_029246105.1 Woeseiaceae bacterium
AACGCCTTGGACTACCAGGAACAACTCGTGCATCACTTGGGCTATACAATAATTTTAACGATATCAACCGACTCATTGATGCACTCGAGAAGGCACGTCAGATTTTTAAATGAACAGGAACCAGAATACTGCGGAACTGCAAGACCTTTATCGTGAGCTGATACTTGATCATGCTCGCAAGCCAAGTAATTTTAAGCGTCTAAATGAAGCAACTCATTCGGCTGAAGGCATTAACCCTCTATGCGGTGATAAATTACATTTATATCTTCATGTCAACTCAGAAAAAATCATCACAGATATTGGCTTTGAAGGTTCTGGATGTGCAATCTCTATAGCATCTGCGTCACTACTAACTGAAACTATCTGTAACTTGTCCATAGAGGATGCCAAAAGTTACTTTAGCTTCATCACCAATCGCTTTACACAGCAAAATAACGAGACTCCAATACCTAAAAATATTGATTTATCGAAGTTACAAGCGCTTGATGGTGTCAACCAGTATCCAACTCGTATCAAATGCGCAACTTTGCCGTGGCACACATTAAATACCGCAATCATTCAAGCAAAGCTCATAGCGACAACAGAGTAAATAAATTATGTTCGGTCATACTAATGAGCCATTTTCGCTATCACGAGACATAACTGCTGTCATTATTCCAGCAGGCGAAGAGGTAATACTCCACAAGGGAACTAATGGTTTCATAACGCAGGCACTTGGCGGGAGCTTTACTGTGTACGTTGAGGGTAACCTGTTCCGTGTATCTGGAATTGACGCAGATGCCTTAGGTAAGGACCCTGTTCCGCCCCCTAAAATTCCAGACAATGCCACGAATGAAGATATTGAGGCAGTAATCTGGGAGCAGCTCAAGACTTGCTATGATCCAGAGATACCTGTTGATATTGTCAACCTTGGCCTTATTTACCGCTGTGAAGTCATAGACATTGGAAATGGTGAAAGGTCTGTCAATGTAGATATGACATTAACCGCACCTGGCTGTGGTATGGGTGACGTTCTCGTTGCAGATGCCCGTGAAAAGATCGCCATTATTCCCACGATTTCTGACGTAAATGTTGAGCTTGTCTTTGATCCACCCTGGAATGTCGGCTTGATGTCAGAAGAGGCGAAGCTGCAAACAGGATTAATGTAATTAATTTAGATGATCTCTAGATATCTGAATTTATTGAAATAAAAATTATTCCTACGCATCTTCGCGCTAATGGTACTTAGTCAGATTGACTGGACAATCCTTAATCAAAAACCAATCACTCAACTTCACAGAAGCAATGTGAATAAATACCTTTTGGATCGTCGAATTGAGACAGGATAACTAATACCTGCTGTAATTTATTACTAAGAGATTGGAGCACTGAAGAGTTTCGTAGTAGCAATGCAACATCCAGGCCGCCACTCTTTAATATTGCGAAAAAATCAAGAATTGCCTTTTCTGTAGGCGATAAACTGACCTCTATGACTTTCTTCCCATAAGCCCCGTCTTTGAGATCTGCGAGTTCTGCCGCAATACGAATCGCGTCATCATAAGTACCCAATTCATCAATCAACCCATGCTCAAAGGCGTCCTGCCCTGTCCAAACCTGTCCCTGAGCAACGCGATCAACGTCGATCTTCTCCATTTTTCGAAGATCGGCTACGTTAGAAATAAAATCATCATAAGTATCGTTAATAATAAGCTGAAAAAGGTCTTTCGTTGCTGCTGACATTTCTCGATCAGGTCGTAATTGCCCCACCCACGGTGTCGTGCCAACACCATCTGTTCTGACTCCAATAGCTTCTAACGAACGCTGATAAGTCGGGAACATACCAAAAACACCAATTGATCCAGTTATGGTTGCTGGGCTCGCAATAATTCTATTAGCACCTACTGAGATTAAGTAACCGCCTGAAGCAGCAACACTGCTCATTGATGCCACAACTGGTTTTCCCGCAGATTGCAAAGCAAATACCTCATGTGCAATGAGCTCCGACGCGAACACGCTGCCGCCCGGACTATCAACACGCAAAACAACGGCCTTCACGGTTTCATCTGATAACGCACTGCGCAACAACGCTGCGGTTGAATCACCGCCAACTGAACCTGAGGCTTGTGTACCATTTAAGATAGTGCCAACCGCCATTACAATAGCAACATTTTCGTCCTGTACATCATGCCTTTTTGTCGAACGCATACTTTCCAAATATTCTGAGGAATGTATTGATGCATACAAAGCACTATCGTCTTTATCTTCACCGGCATACGCTTTTAATGTTGTTCTTAATTCAGTGCGACTTAGTAGTCCGTCAAGCAGCCCTACCTCTCGTGCTGCAATAGCGATATCACCGTCGGCCGCAACGACATGCGTTACTAAATCTTGTGTAAAGCTATCGATTGTTCCCGCATCCAAACCACGAGCAGTTTCAACATCTTGCTGGTACATCACCCAAAATTGATTTATCAACTTAGTGCGCGATTCTCGATCCTCAGGCGACATGCTCATTCGAGTAAATGGCTCGACAAATGACTTATGTGTTCCAACACGAAATACATTCCAATCAATCAATAAAGTATTAATAGCATCCTTATAATAATTTCTGAAGCCGCCATAACCTTGCAGAAAAATCATACCTTCTGGATTCATATATATTTCATCAGCATGTGCGGCCAAGTGATAGCCCGCCTGACTGAAGAAATCAGCACTTGCGACAACAGGCTTGCCAGACTCCTTAAAGTCCTTCAGTCCTGCAGCAATACGACGCAACTTACTCAGTTCACCACCAGATAGCGCACTCAATTCAAGATGCACAGCTGTTATGCGATCGTCAGTCTTTGCGAAAGCAAGTGCATCGATAACATCCTGAACTAGCGTTTGTGGAGAGGCGCTATCTGTTAATTCAGCGAGCGCACGATCATAGGGATCACCTTCCAGCTGATCAACTAACGGCCCTATGGGCTGAAGAAATAGTGCCACGCGCTTTTGCAGCAAGGGTGGCGCACTGGACATCACTCCGAAGAAACCCAAAAAAAGTATAGCCAAAAGCAGTAGATGCAAGATTTTTCTGACACCATCAACGCCATGCCAAATACTAGAAAACAATCTAACCAAGAAGCTCTTATTGTTCATTGCGCATTCCTAGTTTAATGAAGCGTAACTAATCCTGTAAATTTTTCCTGCATGGTCATCGCTGACCAACATCGAGCCATCATCCAAAACTACTAAATCAACAGGACGGCCAGATACTGCTTCGAGCGCAGTTTCGTTCTGCAACCAACCAGTTGCGAAAGGCTCATATGAAATAGGTTTGCCTTCCTTAAAGCTTACTAGTGAAATGCGATAGCCTATTTTTTTTGATCTATTCCAAGAACCATGCTCTGCAATAAAAACCTGCCCATGATATTCAGAAGGAAACATTTCACCAAAGTAGAAAGTAAGACCCAATGGAGCAACATGCGGACCAAGCTTCTGAATTGGCGAACGATAATCTGCACAATCTTTTCCTTGGCCAAACATTGGGTCAAGTAACTCGCCAGCATGGCAGTAAGGGAAACCAAAGTCTTGACCTATCGCGTTAGCATTATTTAGCTCTCCGGGCGGTAGATTATCACCTAGCATGTCGCGACCATTGTCAGTAAACCACAGTTCTTTCGTCTCAGGATGCCATGCTAAGCCAACTGAGTTTCGAATTCCCGTTGCATAAGTCTCTCGTTCACTACCATCAGCATTCATACGAATTATCTGTGCATAGCCTGGCTCCTCACAAATATTGCAAGGAGCACCTACGCTTATATAAAGCTTATTGTCGGGACCGAAGCCAATATATCGCCATCCATGCCATTTCTCAGATGGTAAATCAATATCAAGTAAAACTGGATCTGGAACATTATCAAGATTCGATTCGATATTGTCATAACGATAAATCCGATCTATTTCAGCGACATATAAATCACCTTGATGAAAAGCAATACCATTCGGCGTATGCAAGCCATCATCCAGAGTTATCGTTCGTGTGAAGTCACCATCAGGTATGACTGCGAAAACACTATCACCACTACGGTTAGAAGCAAATACTGTGCCATTATTTCCAAGAGTCAAAGAGCGAGCATTTGGGACATCAGCAAACTCCTCAATGAGGAACCCAGGTGGCAAAACGATATCCTCAATCGCAAATGTTGTTATGGATATAGCACAAGCGGAAATTACCAGAATCAATCGATTCATTCTAAACCTCATATAGAAAATCATTATTTTAACAAAAAGAATAAAGACAACTGTGGAAAAAACGTAATCAGAATAACTGACAACATTAAGATAATGAGAAATGGAAAGGTTGCAGAGTACACGTGCATGATTGGTTTTTCGAATCTATAGCTCGCAATAAATAAATTAAGCCCAACTGGTGGGGTCAAATACCCCAACTGCATTGCAGATAGAAACACTATACCTAAATGAAATTCATTAATGTGGTAACCCGCTGCAATTGGTAATACTAATGGAACCACCAATACTATTGCAGAAAATATATCTAAAATTGCACCAAGGATTAGTAAAAAAACGAGTAATAAAATTAAAAACGTTGTTGAGCCGCTAACTGAATTATCGACAATCTCGAATAAACGTTGAGGAATATCAGCTTCAATCATATAGCTCGTCGATGCAACTGATGCAGCAAGTATTATAAGTATTGCACCCACAAGAATCATGGATGAGCGCATTATTTGAGGCAGCTTTCGAAGTGGGATTTCACGGAGTATAAGGACCTCAACAATCACTACATAGAAAGCTGTAATAGCAGCAGCCTCTGACACCGCAAAAAATCCAGAATAAATGCCTCCCAATACAAGAATAGGTAATGGCAGCTCCCACAATGATTCGCGAAGTGCAATTCCAATTTTTTTTAATGAAAATGAGCTAATAGGCTTTCGAATATGTCGATTAATCCACAGATTGTAGGCCGACAACATAATTAACATTAGTAGCCCTGGAAGAATGCCTGCTAGAAATAATTGGTCAATCGAGACTTTAGCAATAACACCATAAAGAATTAACGGTAGTGATGGTGCAAATAATAGACCTAGACTACCGGCCGATGTTACGAGACCAAGATTAAACTTATCGCCATATCCATCTTCTTTAAGGGCAGGGTATAAAATCGCACCGAGGGCAATTATCGTTACTCCAGAAGCTCCCGTGAATGCCGTGAAAAATGCGCATGCCGCCAAGCAAACCAATGCTAAACCGCCTGGCATCCACCCAAACATCGCTCCAGTCAATCGAACAAGTCGCTTTGGCGCATTACTCTCACTTAATAGGTAGCCGGCAAAAGTAAAAAGCGGAATTGCCGCAAGAAATGGCATACTAGCGATACTTTGTATCTCAATAGCCATTATCATCAAATCAGAATCTTGCATGTAAAACCCAAACATCGCACTTGATGCGATTACGGCAAACAATGGCGCACCAAGGATCGCGAGTAATGCCAGAATGATGCTTAGCGATATCATTCCGCCGCTCTTCCAAATAACATAGCAATTGCTTGCTTAAGTACATCAATCAAAAATCGATATGAAATTAGGAGAAAAGCGATGGGCATTATTGAATGGGCAATCCACGCTGGCGAGTCTACTAACACAGTATCTCCATACTCGATTTCGATCTGTAAGTATCGCCATGCATGAACTGCAATAACAGCGCATACAACTGCTGCGAAAATATCAACAAATAAACGAATCAACCTTACAGCGCTTTTGGGAAGAATATTAGAAAGTGCATCGATTCGAATATGGCGATTTTCGCGACAAGCCGCTATTGAACCGACTAATGCTAACCATAAAACCATTAATCGAACTAACTCATCCACCCAGCCAAAACCAGTACCAAACAACTCACGCATAATTACCTGGCCAACGACGACAAGCATCATTACCGCCAGTATAGAAGCCAACATAACTGTTTCGACTGCCGCTCCCGCTCTGCCCAGACGATCCAATAAAGGCTGAATCTTCACTAAAAAATTTACTCGCTGGCAGCGACCTTATCGCTGCGATAATCAGAAATATGATTCAACATTTCTTTATAAAGACCTAATGAAAAACCACCCTCTGAACCCAACTTAAGATTCGACTTGAGGAGTAGTTCTCGAACCTTAAAGAACTCGCTCTTATTAAGTTGCACTTCCTCAATACCACTTTTGATCAGTGCCTTAAATGCATCCTCATTATCGACTAGATTTATTTTATCGAAATTCGCATACGTTTTAGTCATAACCTCACGAACAACCAATTGGTCATTACGGCTTATTTTGTCGAATGCCTTTTTATCGATGGCCATGTACCCAAAGGTATAAATCAAAGGAATACGTGTTACATATTTAACCTTCGTATGCCATTGCAAAACCAAGCCAACAATTGTTGGGATAGTAACAATATCGATTAGCCCTGTTTGCAGTCCAGTCAAAACATCAGTCAATGGAAGCGTGACTGGATTAAGTGAAAGCGCCTCCATAGATTTATAGCTCATCAAGTCACCTTCTGGCACCCAAACTCGCTTCCCTCTTAAATCAGCAAGGGTCTGCACCGGCTGGCCAGACATGATGTATGCGAATCCAGAGGTTGCAAAACCAAAATTGACAAATCCTGCATTCTCAAGGCCTTCTTGAAGGACAGCGTCCATTTTGGTCCGGACATAAGTAGCCTCTTTTTCGGAGTCGAATACTAATGGCATTCCATAGAGATTAAGGTCCGAATACTGAGCCGCAAGAGAAGCTGGAGTAAATACACCTCCCTGCAATTGCCCAATACGAATCTGACTCAATACTTTGAAATCGCTACCTTTAATTCCACCAGCATAATATTTGAAAGTTACTCGACCCTCAGTGCGCTCATAAATTTCTTTAGCGCTTGCTCGCATATCTTTCATCCACTGCGTTCCATCCGGAGTAGCAGTAGCAACTTTCAATGTAACGACCGAAATAGCTGGTGCGCTAAACATTAAGAGCATTACTGATAAGAATAATTTTCTCATAGCTAGTAAATCCTAATACATAACACCCTATGGCTTAAATGAATGATTAGAAGTAGTCATCTGCCTCAGTGAGTAATTTAACAGCCTCTTCCTGAGCCAGGATATTTGTTAATACAAACCCATTATGATTAGGATTCGCGTCTAAAACTTCATTTAATAATCGGTCATGCAACTCTCGATCGTACATTAATTTCGCATAACCTCTTGCGTACTCCAACTTAGCATTCAAATCATTACCCAATGATTCCGTAATCGCTTTTTCGAAAAACTCACGAGCTAACTCTGGCTCACCACCCAATGTAGGTGGTCGCAATGAATGCATTATCCCCATATACGTATAAACACTACTATTAACTGAATCACCACTTATACTCAGATAATGATCAAACAATGCCTGAATCAAGGGAAATTCTGCGACCGTACTCCAACTAGAACTTCGTGCCCTAAGGTATGCCAAAGAAGAAAGCCCATAAGAAAATAATATATCCGCATCCTTTGAGCCAATTCCATTCAAAGTATTCAAGAATTCGTCATAGGTAACGTTCGGCCATATACAGGATGGCTCATAGGTCTCACACATTGCCCTTAGACCATAATGGCGCGCACGATCCGTCAATTTCATTGAGCGCTCTTCACCATTTGCAAAGACTGCGCCATAAGTGACATACAGGCTAGCGCCTGCAGCTAATAATTGTGGATCATTAGGGCTGCCCTCTATCATGCTATCCATAGTCAGCATCAAGGTTGGTAGCCCATCGCGAACAATTTCAGGATCATTTTGGTTGAGGACAGCAGCAGCCAAATTGCTCGAAAAGCTCGAAGCAGCATTGGACACTAAAATGGCGCACCCACTCGATAAGGAAGATAGAACCAGAATCAAAAGAACTTTTTTCATATCGCAAAAAACTCGGCATCAGGCTATAAATCCAGCTCATAGTGCCTGAATATTTTTCATTATAACGAAAAAAGGCCGCAGACACTGACATTACCGTAGTGTTACTTTATGAAATTTTTAGATTTTTTCTTTGATTCTCGCAGCCTTACCGGTGAGGCTTCGTAAATAGTAAAGTTTTGCGCGGCGAACATCACCACGTCGCTTAACTTCGATCGAATTCACGACCGGACTATAGGTCTGGAATACACGCTCAACACCTTCACCATGCGAAATTTTGCGAACAGTAAAAGAAGAATTCAACCCACGATTGCGCTTGGCAATAACTATACCTTCAAAAGCCTGTAGACGCTCGCGAGCCCCTTCCTTAACTTTGACCTGCACAACAATTGTGTCACCTGAAGCAAATGGTGGAATTTTCTTATCCATTTGCTCTTTCTCAATCGCTTCAATTATTTTACTCATCAACTTTGCTCTTTTAAAAATTCATCAAGCAACGTTTGTTGCTCATCATCTAAATCCAGCTTCTCTAGCAAATCGGGCCGCTTAGAATAACTATTTCCTAAGGCCTGCTTTTGCCGCCATTTGGCAATTCTAGCGTGGTCACCAGATAGCAAAACTTCTGGAACCTTACACCCATCTATTTCCTCAGGTCTCGTGTAGTGCGGAAAATCTAGTAGCCCCCCCATAAAGGAGTCCTGCGCTGCTGACTCATCATCTCCAAGTACACCTGGAAGCAATCGCACTATTGTATCAATCACTGCCATCGCTGCAATTTCACCACCCGAAAGCACAAAATCACCAAGAGAAACCTCTTCATCGATGTGCGACTCAAATAATCGCTCATCGATTCCTTCATAACGCCCTGCCAGCAATATCAAGCTGGGCATCTTAGCAAACCTCTTTGCCATAGTCTGGTCGAAAATCCGGCCTTTCGGTGATAAATATACCACTGGGCAACCTATAGTTAAATTGTCTTTGGCCGCCTTAAGGGCGGCCGCGACTGGTTCATACTTCATCACCATACCAGGCCCACCACCATAGGGCCTATCATCCACAGTACGATGTATGTCACTCACATGATCGCGTGGATTCTCAATCTCGAGTGTCATGAGCTCACGTTTTTGGGCTCTACCTACAACACCATACTTACTAATGTTAAAAACCATCTCGGGAAATAAACTAATGACGCTGATATGCATTTTGTTAATCCCATTGCCAATCAACGTGAATCTGTCTATTGACTAAATCAACTTTAGTTACAATTTTTTCATTGACGAACGGAATCAATATCTCTTGATCGCCCTCTATCACCATCACATCATGTGAGCCAGTTTCGAGTAATTCCTTAATCGTACCAAGCTGAGTACCATCAAGGTGTATGGCCGTTAATCCGATTAGATCTGACCAATAGTAGTGTCCAGCATCCAAAGCCGGTAGTTCGCTCCTTTTGATACCTATTTCGTTACCAACCAGCGCTACTGCTTGCTCCCGATTATCAGTTCCTTCAAAGTGTAAAATGACTGATTTTCCGTGTTGTCGCCCCTCGACAGTTTTTGCGGGCCACCACTCGCCATCTCGACCAAGAAGTAAGCCCTTATATTGCAATATAGCCTCACGAGATTCTGTGTAGGAAAACACTTTAACCCATCCACGAACTCCAAATAAACCGGAAATTCGACCTAGAACGACAGGATTGGAAGTTAACAACTTAAACGCGAACAGCGGCCTTTCGGTGCTGTTTCAAGAGTGATGAAACGCGATCAGACGGTTGTGCACCTTGGCTAACCCAATAATCAACGCGTTCAAGATCAATGCGAAGATTTTCTTCACTATCTTGACCGACTGGATTGAAAAATCCAAGACGTTCAATGTACCGACCATCACGGCAATTACGAGAATCAGTAACTACCAAGTGATAAAAAGGACGTTTCTTAGCGCCTGCGCGCGAAAGTCGAATACTTACCATTACATTTCCGTATAAAAACCAAAGAGAAGCAGATATAGCCTTAACTCGAGCTGACCCGAGTAGACGGCGCATTGTACGGGTTTTGCGGCAAATGTGAAGCGTTTATGCAGTCGAAATACTTAAGTTTTTCCGTAGGTTACAAGACTCACAATCGTTTGACGCTGTAAAACAGCAAATTCAGAATGGAATATCGTAGTTTTTTAACCAAATCCGGGAGGTATTTTACCCCCAGGCATTCCTCTCATCATTTTTTTCATGCCACCTTTAGACATCTTTTTCATCATCTTCTCCATCTGCAAATGTTGCTTCAGAAGGCGATTCACATCCTGAATTTCCTGACCGGCGCCTAAAGCAATACGCCTTTTTCGAGAACCATTAATCACTTTTGGATACTGTCGCTCCCCAGGAGTCATCGAGTTGATAATTGCTATTTGACGAATGATTTTTTTCTCATTACCGGCGTCCCTCAATGAAGCTGAATTAACATTTCCAGGAATCGGAAATTTTTCGAGCATAGATGCGAGCCCACCCATATTCATCATTTGTAAAAGTTGATCGCGAAGATCAGCTAAATCAAAACCTCTACCTTTTTTTAATTTTTTAGCTAACTTTTCAGTCTTATCTTTGCTGATTTTCTGTTCTATCTCCTCAACGAGAGTCAAAACATCACCCATACCAAGAATTCTTGAAGCCATTCGATCGGGGTGAAGTACTTCAAGAGCATTGAGCTTTTCACCAACACCTATGAAGCGAATTGGCTTTCCAGTAACCTCGCGTACTGATAGAGCAACACCACCCCTAGCATCACCATCTGCTTTAGTTAAAATAATGCCAGTCAGTGGCAGCGCTTGATCAAATATAGCTGCAGCATTGACCGCATCTTGACCTGCCATGCTATCGACAACAAACAATGTTTCATTAGGTTTAACTTCAGAGTGAACCTCTTTCGCTTCTTGCATCAGCTCTTCATCGACATGTAAGCGCCCAGCTGTGTCGACAATCAGCACATCCACATGGGAGCGTGCCGCTTCATTCAATGCACGTTTGACGATATGAACTGGCTTTTCATTAGCGTCACTATCTACATGTAGCGCACCAACTTCTGCAGCCAACACTTGCAGCTGCAAAATCGCAGCTGGGCGATGCACATCGACACTGACGAACATAACTCTCTTTTTATCTTTCTCAATCAGGCGCTTACCAAGTTTTGCAGCTGTCGTAGTTTTGCCAGCGCCCTGAAGTCCAGCCAACATAATGACGGCTGGTGGCTGCACCTTGAAATCAAGAGGTATTGATTCATTACCAAGAATACGTACTAATTCTGCATGAATAATTTTTACAAGTGCTTGACCGGGTGTCAGGCTTTTACCAACTTCTTCACCTAAAGCACGTATTCGAATTCGCTCAATAAACGTTTTTACTACAGGCAGCGCAACATCTGCCTCAAGTAATGTAAGTCGCACCTGACGCAGTGTGTCCTTGATATTAGCTTCTGTTAGTCGCCCTCTACCGGATAGATTTCGGACAGCGTCAGATAGTCGGCCACTTAAGTTTTCAAACATAATAGAAGTGTATCGCAGGAGAGCCCTAACTGCAGAGCCTCTATTTTATTCATTAGAGTTTAATCTTATAAATTTAATACTATTTGAGTAAAGGTCCTAATATTATTATCCGGTGATTTTTTCTCACTAATAGGGTTCTATTGACTCACGCCATATGGGATGATTACGTATCATAAAGCTGAATTAGAGTCTGTCAGATTTCTGTGTCTGAAATCACAATTTCCTTACTTTACCTTGCGTCTGCTGGGACGTTCGGAGCTTCGCGTCTGCCAAGATACTCTGTCTCAGCAAATACCCTGCTCCTCGCCGCCTATATCTTGATTGTGATAGGACTGTTTGTACACAGCAATTACCTTTACGAGTCCTCTTTAATAAAGAGCGGGCTTAGCCTCTCATTTAAAAATATAATTTCGATGGTCGGCCTGGAGCTCGCACTTATTAGTTTGATTGCAGCATTTCAGACAACATTGCGTGGCATAACCGCTGGACTACTATTACTTGGCGCCATAGCTGTGGCTTTTGGCACCATTATTGAGGTTATTATTAACTTCAAAAAGGTAACCCCTGATCTGATTACGCTCTCTTCGCAGTTACAGTTTCACATTCTCATCTCTTTAATATCCTATGGTCTACTTTGCGTTGGGGCGATCGTTGCTATTATGATGCTGATACAGGAAAAGCGGCTACGTGCTAGCAAGCTATCCGCAATTAGTAATCTATTTGCTCCTCTAGAGACAACCGAAAAATTACTTTTCAATATCACGGCCCTTGGGTCTGCTGGCCTTGCCATAACAATATGGACTGGATTAACATTCGTTGAAAATTTATTTGCTCAACACCTCGCGCACAAGACATTTCTTTCAATATTCGCACTATTTATTTTCGGTTCATTATTAGTAGGACGCTTCTATGCAGGTTGGCGTGGCGTACGAATAATTAAACTTTATCTTAGTGGTTTTATATTGTTATTCATTGCATATTTTGTTGTCAGGTTAATCTTGGAGCAAGTCCTCAATCGAAGCTGGAGCTAGAAGATGTCAAAACTTGCTTCATATAATCTAATTCCGTGGAGATTTACTATTGAGTAGTGATATGTCACTAACTGGACTCTTTAGCTTGCTCGCAATACTGCTACTTCTCTCTGCGTTTTTTGCAGGTTCAGAAATGGCTTTGATGAGCCTTAATCGTTATCATTTGCGCCACAAAGCCCGTGCTGGAAACCGTGGAGCACGACTTGCTGAGCAGCTTTTAAAGCAACCAGATCGACTAATTGGCCTCATCCTTCTAGGAAACAATCTCGTCAATTTTTCAGCAAGCGCTCTTGTCACGTTAATTGCGCTTGATCTTGGTGGTGAACCAGCGGTTGCAGTCGGTACTGGTATATTCACTTTAACTGTAATTATTTTTGCTGAAGCGGCGCCAAAAACACTAGCTGCATTGAATCCAGAACGACTCGCGTTTCCTGCTGCCATAATCTACTACCCATTATTAAAAATTACTTATCCAGTTGTATGGCTAACGAATATGGCATCAAATGGTGTTCTATTTCTTCTTGGCGTTCGCGATAAAAAAAATGACCTGCACTCTCTTACTCGCGAAGAGTTACGTACTGTCCTTCATGAGGCGAGCACCAGAATACCATCGCGCTACCGAGAAATGCTGCTAAGCATTCTTGACCTTGAGAGGGTCACCGTCGACGACGTTATGATTCCACATAAAGAAATTATCGGAATCGACCTCGACGATGACAATAGCAAAATCAAAAAAACTATTGCCGAAAGCCAACATACGCGTCTTCCAGTTTACCAGGGTAATATTGATACAGTCGTTGGTATGCTTCACTTACGGCGTCTAGCTAACCTCTCAGGCAAAGACTTCAGCAGAGAAGTTTTACTGAAATTACTAACTGAGCCTTACTTCGTTCCAGAAGGAACGCCATTGAGTACGCAACTCGTACAATTTCAAAGACGTCGTGAACGCATTGCATTGGTAGTCGATGAGTATGGTGATATCCAGGGAATTATCAAACTAGAAGATATTCTTGAGGAAATCGTCGGCGAGTTCACAACAGACCCATCAAACGATGAAAATGATGTAGTACGTGATAGTCCAGACACTTTTCTGGTGGATGCTACGGTAAATATTCGAGAACTTAATCGATCTCAAGGGTGGGAACTCCCTAGCGATGGCCCAAAGACTTTAAATGGACTCATAGTTGAACTACTTGAAACAATTCCTAAGCCTCTAACCTTTTTAGAAATAGATGGCTACCCAATTGAGGTTGTTGAATCTGACGATAACCGAGTCCGATTTGTTCGAATAGGAATGCGCATAAAATCAGACCCTACTTCTGATTAAAGTGATTGAGAATGTCTCTTCTACAGCGCACCCTGAATGAATATTTTGATCTAGCGAAAAATGGCACAACAATTGGTCGTGAAGTTATTGCAGGACTTACTACCTTCTTAGCTATGTCTTACATCACAGTTATAAATCCATTAATTCTTGGCGACGCAGGCATGGATTTTAAGGCTGTATTTGTGGCGACTTGTTGCGCTGCCGCGCTAGGCTCCCTAATGATGGGCTTATTGGCAAATTACCCCATTGGGCTCGCTCCAGGAATGGGTCAAAATGCTTTCTTCACCTATGCAGTAGTTATCGGTTCAGGCCATCCATGGCAGGCGGCACTTGGTGCGGTTTTTCTTTCTGGGGTATTGTTTCTAATTATAAGTTTACTCCCGATCAGGGCATGGTTAATAAATTCAATACCTAAAAATCTCAAATTAGGAATAACAGCCGGTATCGGTTTTTTTCTTGCATTCATTGCAATGAAAAATGCTGGAATTATTACTACCAATGATTCAACTATTATTGCTTTAGGTGATCTACTGTCTTTTTCAGCATTCATGGCATTGATTGGTTTTTTTGCGATCACTGCATTTGCTTCCAATGGAAGTCGTAGTGCGGTCATTTTGGGAGTTCTATTGATATCATTTATTAGCTGGGGTGCTGGCGAAGCAGAATTTTTGGGCATCGTTGCCGCACCGCCATCGGTGGCTCCCATATTCTTTCAGCTCGACATTCGCGCAGCTTTAGATATATCTATGCTCAGTGTAATTCTAACGATGTTATTAGTGGATGTTTTTGATACTGCTGGCACATTAGTTGGTGTAGCGACGCGAGGTAATCTAACAGATTCATCGGGTAATCTGCCGCGACTAGAGAAAGCTCTCCTCGCTGATTCGAGCTCCACAGCAATTGGGGCCCTACTAGGAACTTCCTCTATCACAAGTTATATTGAAAGCGCAGCAGGCGTAGAAAGTGGAGGTCGCACTGGGCTTAGTGCAGTAGTCATCGCCATCGCTTTTATTCTATCCCTAATTTTCGCACCACTGGCCCAGAGTATTCCAAGTTACGCAGCAGCTGCTGCTTTATTATTTGTCTCAGCCTCTATGACTCAGAGCTTAGTTGAAATTGATTGGCCTGATATTACCGAATCAACTCCAGCAATCATTACAGCACTAATGATGCCGTTTAGTTTCTCAATTGCTGATGGAATAGGTGTAGGCTTTATAAGTTATACAATTATAAAAATTTTATCGGGCAGAAT
>JAQWOA010000051.1 GCA_029246105.1 Woeseiaceae bacterium
ATATAGCCTTTAGAGTAGAGATGTTCATACCAGTGTAGACTTGTGTATATAAAGCGCGAATCATACACGAACTAATCATCACCAGAAGGTAGAAAAGTCTTACGGAGCAGGACAAACAATGAGTGACAAAAAAAATCGCATCGAGAAGGACAGCATGGGTGAGCTAAAAGTACCGGAAAATGCACTATGGGGCGCGCAGACACAGCGCGCGATTGATAATTTTCCGATTTCAGGAATTCCTATGCCTGCGCAGTTTATTTCTTCACTGGGTCTCATAAAATGGGCCGCGGCCGCTGTAAATGCAGAGCTTGGGTTACTGAGGAGTGATGTGGCAGCTGCAATTCAGGTTTCTGCCATGACGGTTGCCGAGGGTGAGCATGACGAGCACTTTCCTGTTGATGTGTTTCAGACCGGCTCTGGCACTAGTTCCAATATGAATGCTAATGAAGTCATCTCACGCTTGGCAACTGAACACCTAGGCTCTGAGGTACATCCGAATGATCATGTCAACATGTGTCAAAGCAGTAATGATGTTATCCCAACTTGTATTCACGTAAGTGCAGCTGTGAGTATTCAGGGGGGGTTATTGCCTGCACTTGAGCATTTATCCAGTACCCTAAAGACGAAAGCAGATGAAAATTGCAATATTGTAAAAACAGGACGCACACACTTGATGGATGCGATGCCTATAACTTTAGGGCAGGAGCTAGAAGGTTGGCGCTCTCAAATTGATAATGCATCAGCTCGATTGGGTGATACGATGAAGCGTTTGGTGCAGCTTGCGCAGGGTGCTACGGCAGTCGGTACCGAGATCAATGCACATCCCGAATTTGGTGATAGGGTTGCTGTTTTGCTGAGCGAAAAAACAGGCATACCATTTGTATCTGCAGGCTCAAAATTTGAGAGTCTCAGTAGTTTGGATGCGCTAGTCGAAACATCAGGACAGTTGCGTGTATTGGCTATCAGTTTGATCAAAATTGCGAATGATTTGCGCTGGATGAATTCTGGACCGTTAGCTGGTATTGGTGAGATCGAATTACCGGCATTGCAGCCTGGCTCAAGTATTATGCCCGGCAAAGTTAACCCTGTAATTCCTGAAGCCGTAGCAATGGTATGTGCTCAGGTTATAGGTAACGATGCAACTATAGCAATGGGTGGGCAGTCAGGTAATTTTCAGCTTAATGTTATGCTGCCAATAGCCGCATACAACTTATTGCAGAGTATTGAATTACTGACCAATGCCAGCACATGCCTTGCAAATAAGGCTATTTCAGGGTTTTCCGTGAATCTAGGTAATATTGATCGAGCATTACATAGGAACCCAATTTTAGTCACGGCACTCAATCCTGTCATAGGTTATGAGAAGAGCGCTGAAATTGCTAAAGCAGCTTATAAAGAAGGCCGTCCCATTAAGGATATTGCCCGTGATATGACGGAACTGACAGATGAGGAGCTTGATCGGTTACTTGATCCCGCTGCGCTCACAGAGGGTGGTATCAAACATCAATAAAGATGTATTGCTTACATCGGAAGATATCTGGTGCCAACTCCTTGATACTGAGTTGCCAACCAATCCAACTGAAGTGTCGATGTCCATTGCGGAGTCTTGCGGTTTAGATTTGGCCTATAAAGAGCTTTCTGAGCCATTAAAAGCGGCTGGTGTACTTGTTCCAATCATTGAACGAGAAGGTAATCTTTATTTACTGCTAACACATCGATCTACGAAGCTTAAGCATCATGCCGGGCAGATTAGTTTTCCTGGCGGCCAAATGGAACAAGGCGACAGAGATATTGAGAAAACAGCTTTGCGTGAAACTGAGGAGGAGGTGGGGATTGCTTCTCATTTTGTTTCTGTGATGGGGTATCTCAATACAATTCCCACTATGACAGGATATGCAGTTACACCTATCGTTGGATTGGTCGCTCCTGGGGTGGAGCCTAATATTAATGATAGTGAGGTTGAATATGCTTTTGAGGTGCCGCTATCCTTTTTGATGGACGGCACTAATAATGTTCGAGGTGACTGGACGATTTATGGTCGAAAAGTATCGATGATTGAATTTCATTGGGAGAGCGAAAGAATTTGGGGTGCGACTGCTTTTATAATTATATCTTTAATAAAATTACTTACTAAACAGTAATATATGGATGGAAAAGACAATTTACTTGAAGTAATTTGCAAGCTCCAAGGTCCTGAAAATGGTTGCTCGTGGGATGTTCAGGAGGAGCTTGATCGTTTGCTTGATCCTGCGGAACTCTCAGGGGCCGAAATCAAGCATTAATATAGACGTATTTCTTACGTTGGAAGATATTCGGTATCGCTTTCGTGGTGCCGAGCTACTATCTAATCCGATTGATGTCATAGTAGGCCTTGACGGTTAATTATCCAACGCCACTTTATCGCAGATTCGCCAAATCCGAACCCGCTGGCTTCTGATACAGACGTAGTCCAAACTCCGGCATGATCGCCATCAAATGATCGAATACATCGGACTGAATATCTTCGTAAACTGACCATACAGTCGTGTTCGTAAAACAATAAATCTCCAGCGGAAGTCCTTCAGGCCCCGATTCCCGTTGCCGAACAATTAATGTATTACGTTTGTCGATCTTAGGGTGATTTTTCAGATAGTTGAATATATAAGTACGAAAAGTGCCAACGTTCGACAGCTGCCGCTTGTTTATGTCACTGTCTGTCTCAGTCGAAAGCCCCGTATTGTAATCAGCCAGTTCCTGCTCCTTGCCTTCAATATACGCCCTGAGTAATGCGGAGCGTTTAAAGTGACTAACTTCATCTTGCGTCTGGAAGCGGATCGACGATACATCAACAAAAATCGAACGCTTAATGCGCCGAGCACCAGACTGCGACATGCCACGCCAATTCTTGAACGAGTCCGTGATTAGTCTGTGTGTGGGAATCGTTGTAATAGTCTTATCAAAGTTTTGCACCTTGATCGTATGCAGTTGAACATCGACGACATCACCATCGGCACCGAACTGCGGCATTTCGATCCAATCACCGACCCGAACCATGTCCTGTGCAGTGAGCTGCACACTAGCGACCAGCGACAAGATAGTGTCCTTAAACACCAGCAAGAGAATTGCGGTCATCGCGCCGAAACCACTGAGCAGCAGCAGTGGCGAACGATCCAATACTGCCGAAACAATCATCACGCCACCGAAAATCCAAATGACGATCTGTATTAGTTGGACAAAACCCTTCAACGGACGATCCTTCGCGACTGGCGAAGCCGAATAGATCGTATTGGCTGAGCTGAGTGCGCCGGTTAACGAGAGTGTCAGCATCAACATCATGTAGCCCATCGCAATGTTACGGAGTAACTGCGCAACGCTTTCTGGGAGACCTAAAACAAACGGTACTCCGACAAATACAATCAACGCCGGCAACACTTGGACGAGCCGACCGACAACATTGTGAGCAACCAGGGCGTCGTCCCATGTGGAGCGAGATAGTTTAGCGAACGCGCGGATAGCAGTAAGCAGCAGTCGCTTCACGATTAGATCGACAATAATTGCGCCAATCAGAAGCGCGAGTAATCCAGCGCCGGGCGGCAAAAGTGGGTGAATCGAAGCAAGCTGTTCAAACATTTATTTCGAAATCCTTGACGAATACACGAAGATAGATGTTAGCACTCTTAATGAACATTGATGGAGCTATAACAGCATCTTTTCAATCAGTACACGGCTTCTGCTGCTTTACTGCTTATGATAAGGATGCCCTATTTATTTTATCTACAATGTCATTACTGTTATTTCTCACATAGGGATATCAAGTGATTTATAATTTGCCTTGCCGGCATATATGACTTACGCAATATTTTTAGTTGCAAGGAAAACACTTTGGAAATTATCATCTCATTTTGTATTTTTTTAACAATTACTACATTTGTTTATTCGCGTGTTGGTTTTACAAATATTTTTAGCAGTTACCGTTTGTGGTTTCAGGATGGCTATTGGGTAAATTACAATATTGTTGAAGCTCTAGCTTGGATTGCTAAAGCCGCTGTAATTTTACCAGGGCTGATTTGGCAGAAAGAAATTTGGGAACTACATTTGGTAACATTGTTTACGTCTGCGTTATTAATTTGGGTATCAGAGCGCAAGCTACTACCAACAATGGTTGCCTTTAATACATTATGGATTGGATTATCCACAGTAATTATTGTTCGCAATATTCTTTAAAGTGGTCAAACTTGGAAGGGCATGCAAACGTGGCGGCGGCTAATAACGAGCCTCAGCTAGTATGGCGGAGAGGGCGGGATTCGAACCCGCGGTACGCTATAAACGTACACTCGCTTTCCAAGCGAGCGCCTTAAGCCACTCAGCCACCTCTCCGAATATTGTTAGTTTGGCGTCACAACCAACGGCGGATATTCAATACACTTTGATCCCGCGGGTCGTGACGCGGTTGTCGCGGTTGGAATCTGCATTTCTCTTAGCTCATCCAACTGATCCAGGCCTTCCGGAGAAACAATGCGCTTATGCTCGACTGCCGCTTGGTATGGTTGCGGCTCATCACAGGACACTCGCATTTTGTCCTTCAAGTTACTGACAAAGCTACATGCGGCCAAATTACCGACAAGGGCGAGTACTAAAGTGGCAGTAAATAGCCTAATTGGGGTCATGCACTTTCCTCCGATGCGACGCCTGCCTGACGCATAGCCTCTCGCATCTGATCATGAAATTGACTTTCGTAAGGCGTCAATGGCAAACGAATATTCGCCTCCATCAGGCCCATTTGACTGACTGCCCATTTCACAGGTATCGGGTTCGACTCGACAAATAACGCCTTATTCAGGGCTTGCAATGAGTCATCCAATTCCTTCGCGGCATCGTTTTGACCTTCCAATGCCAAACGACATAATTTTGCGACCTGCCCTGCAGCAACATTTCCGCTGACCGTCACCACACCGTGACCGCCCTGTTCAATAAACGGCAATAACGTAAAGTCATCGCCACTAAATAATTTGAAATTGTCATCGACAAGTTCCTGAATTGCTTTCAATCGATCCAGATCGCCGGTCGCTTCCTTTATTCCAAGAATATTTTCATGCCCAGACAGCCGAGCCACTGTTTCAGGCAGCATGTCTGCGACCGTACGGCCCGGCACGTTATACATCATTACTGGCTTGTCGAGGGCATCCGCAGCGACCGTGAAGTGTTGATATATACCCTCCTGAGTCGGTTTATTATAATAAGGTACAACAATCAAGAACGCATCAATACCCACACCCGACAGCGCTTGCGACAAGTCAACGGTCTGCGTCGTGGAATTCGACCCTGTCCCCGCGATAACCGGAATACGACCCGCTGCGAATTCCACAGCCTGCTCCACTAATTTGACGTGTTCAGAACGTGTAAGAGTCGCAGCCTCGCCCGTTGTGCCGGCGACAACAAGACCATCACTGCCCGCATCAACATGGAAATCTATCAGGCGCTTAAGACTCACATAATCAACCCGACTATCTCGGTCGAACGGCGTTACCAAAGCAACTAGGCTACCCTGAAACACATCTTGTCCTCGCCACAAATAAGGCCGCGATGTTACTGTTCATACTCGGCGCTGGCAAGGCCTGTCGATTGCACAGAAATACTAATAAGGAATTTTCGAGAGATATGTCGCAACTCATTGTAATATCAGCACTTGGATCAGATAGGACCGGCATTGTTCAGGATCTGACAAAAGTCATCCTTTCTTGCGATGGCAACATCGAAGAAAGCCGCATGACGACCTTGGGATCCGATTTCGCCATGCTGCTGCTGGTTTCTGGCAATTGGGCCACCCTGAATAAGCTCGAACAAGGCCTCAACAAGCTCGGAAAGGAAAAAAACCTAACGCTGTCCATACGCCCGACGGACGCCAAGATAATGGGTGGCGATCGCATGCCCTATGCCGTGGATATTGTTAGCCTAGACCAACAAGGTATCGTATTCAATCTGGCTCACTTTTTTACCTCGCGAGACATTGAAATCGCCGATGTAGCGACTCGTCGCTATGCTGCGGCACACACGGGGTCGCCAATGTTCGCCGTGCAAATGGCCATTAACCTCCCAGCGACCGTCCATATTTCGGAGCTGCGAGAAGAATTTCTGGAAATTTGTGATCGCTTGAACCTTGACGCCATCTTAGAGCCAGTAAAGCCCTAAAAAAGGATCCAGAGCGAAATGAGTGTACCCGCAATAAATCGCATCGTTCGTAACTTCAAGGCCTCGGCAACGCGCGATAAAACGATTCAACTCAAGGATCTGCGCGGTCAAAACGTTGTAATTTACTTCTATCCAAAAGACGGCACCCCAGGTTGCACGACCCAAGGCCAAGACTTTCGAGACTTACACGCCAAGTTTCGGCGTCAGAAAACGGTTATTTTGGGCGTTTCAAGAGATAGTATTGCATCACATGAGAAGTTTCGCGAAAAACAGGGGTTCCCATTTGATCTCATTTCTGACTCAGACGAGGCGGTATGTAAGCACTTTGATGTTATCCATGAGAAAACCCTGTATGGACGAAAGTTCATGGGCATCGTACGCAGTACTTTCCTGATCAGTGCGGATGGAAAGCTCCGCCGAGAATGGCGGCCAGTAAAAATCAAAGGCCATGCTGCCGAAGTTCTGGAAGCTGTAAAGGCCCTAAAGTAGTGGGAATGCTACTGCGCGAGCTCAGTCGAAACATTTATGATCAATAAATCACTAACAATAATGCTGCTTGCCGTGATCAGTTGTTCACTGGTATTCGTTAGCGGTGCTGGTGCCGACGACATCCAACTTCCCGACCTGGGTAGTCCGGCCGACACGGTTCTATCACAGAATGATGAGGCTCAGATTGGAAGCGCAATCATGCGTGACATTCGCAACAGTGGCCAGGTCGTTGAAGACCCGCTGGTGACCGAATACATCAATCAAATAGGCAATAAAATTGCGGCGCAAACCAATAACGGTGATTACGATTTCACTTTTTTTGTTATCAAGGACTCGCGCATCAATGCTTTCGCCCTACCCGGCGGATATATTGGCATTCATACGGGTCTCCTCGAGGCAACTCGCAGCGAGGACGAGCTTGCTGGCGTCTTGGCGCATGAGGTGGCTCATGTAACACAGCGCCATATCGCTCGTGCAATTCACGCAAGCTCAAAACAAAGTATTCTCTCTACGGCCATCATGCTGGGTGCGGTTCTTGCTGGTGCTGCCAGCGGTAGCAGTGATGTCATGCAAGCAGGTATGGCGGTAGCTCAAGGCACTGCTATGCAGCAGCAAATCAACTTCACCCGCTCGAATGAGCACGAGGCCGACAGAATTGGAATATCGGCGTTGGCTGGAGCTGGATTCGACCCTTACGGAATGGCGTCATTTTTCAACGTGCTATCCCGTCAAACGACCCGCGCGCCGAACGAACGGATCCCTGAGTTTCTAATGACTCACCCGGTAACATCATCACGAATTGCTGAAGCACGAGATCGTGCGCGAAGTTTCGAGCAAGTGAAAAGCGATAATTCGATTAGCTATGGAATATCGAAAATCAGAACAACTGTCGACCGATTCAAGACGTCACAAGAAGCTGTCACCTATTTCGAAAGACGAGCGTATCAGAATCAAAATGATCTGGAACGTTACGGCAGGCTATTGGCATATATGCGCAATGGTAGATTAGAAGAAGCACAAAACATTGTCGATTATTTGATGGATAAGCATCCCGACGTAATCGCTTATCACATTGCGCTGGGCGACATACTAGTGTTGTTGCGCCAAAATGGTGATGCGATTGCCGTATTCGAAGACGCTATACGATTATTCCCACGCAATGTACCTTTGGTCATCGCCTTCGCAAAGCGATTGCTCGAACTGAATCAGGCTGAAAAGTCTCACGACTTATTGCTCGACTTACTGAACAATGTTCCGCCCACGCCAGACCAAATCCGTCTAATTGCCCGCGCCGCAAGCGAGGCAGGGAAAAATGCCGAGTCTTTGTATTATCTTTCTGAATATCGCTTAATGATAGGGGATCTCATCGGCGGTATTGCGCATCTGCAACAGGCATTACGACTGCCGCAGCTACAGGAGATCCAAAGAATTCGCTTCGAAGCACGAATCGACTTTATTCGAGAATTCATGACGGAGGAGCAGCTGCGGCGAATGCAGCGTAGGCAGCCCTCCGGAAGGTCCGTGCGCAATTCACGCTAATACCTTCATCGAAATGAAATTCAACAGCGGTCGTCATGCTCGTCAATACCAGAAAAACAAAGCATTAAATGCGATCCAAACGAATGAAAATACCCTTAGGTATGGTTAGTGACGATAAATAGGACTAAAATAGTCCCTTA
>JAQWOA010000053.1 GCA_029246105.1 Woeseiaceae bacterium
CAAGCTTAATGCACATCATTGGCTTATTCTACATGGCCGATATGTTTGCAAGGCTCGCACTCCGCTTTGTGGCCAGTGTTTGATAATCAAATGGTGTGAATTCAAGAAAAAGGTAATTGCATGATATTTGGTCAAGACAGAAACGAGCTCAGGAAAATGTATGCTGATGCTTGGAAAAAAAGATGTGGCAAATCACCGCTTACGCCGCTCGAAATTCAAATTGTAGACGTTGTTAAATGGCACCCTGAGTATCATAACAACCTTACAGACGACGAAATCAACAAGGACTACGTGCCTGATGGTGGACAGACTAATCCCTTCTTGCATATGGCGCTACATCTTGGAATACGCGAGCAAGTTACCACTGATCGCCCGATCGGAATTAATACTATCTACTCAACATTAATCAGAAAAATTGGTGATGTGCATGAAGCAGAACACCAAATGATTGATTGCCTTGCGGAAACTCTCTGGGAAGCCCAGAATCAAAACAACCCTCCAGACGAAGAAAAATACCTAGATCGTCTGCGGCGACTTACGAGGTAAAGACTATGATAAATCAAATCAATTACAAATCTACTCTAGCGACTAAAAAAACTCCATAAAAATACTAAATGACGAAGATGCGAAGTGAGGTTATCAATGAGACTTAAAAAGCCAACCATTAAAGTTTTGGATCCAGCAAGAGACTGGTTTATGTTGCTGCCAATAAGGCTCTTGATGGCTTATGAATTTATCACTGCTGGAATAATAAAATTAAATGGCAATAATTGGTTTGCTAACTATCAAGATAATTTTCTTTTTCCTTTTAACTACATCTCGGTCGAAATTAGCTGGTTCATGACAATATGGACTGAAATCTTAGGTGGCCTAGGTCTATTGTTTGGTTTTTTTACTCGCTTCTGGGCGCTCAGCCTGATTATCGTTTCCATTGTGACAATATCGGGCATGCACTGGCCAGATAATTGGGATAATTTATCTGAACTATGGAAGGGTTATACGGTTATAGATAAAGGCTTTGGTGATTACCGCATTCAACTTTTATTTATCGCCATGTTAATTCCATTAGTGTTTAACGGTGCCGGCAAGCTCAGTATAGATAGTGCTCACTCCTCAAAGAAAGGTATATAACAATTCAAGAAATAAGAAAAAATAATTAATCAAATTGATATTTCATTCAGCATAAAAATACTAAAAGAATAGAAAATTTAATTTAGATACGGTGCTAGTGCCTTTTGCCACAAGAAATAACCATACTGATTGAGATGCAAACCATCTCCCACAAAAACATCTTTTAAGCTACCCTTAGAATCGAGTAATGGCGACGCAAGATCTGCGTATCCAATACTCGGATGGCCTTCTGAATACTCTCGTATCATACGGTTTGCATCCGCCATTTGTGGCCATTTATTCCACCGTTGTTTGCTTGGCTTGATTGAAATATATATCAGTTCAGTCTCTGGAAAATCTGACTGCACAATTTTGATAAGCTCTTTAAAACCCTCAAAAACCTGATTAGCTTTCTTCCCTCGCTCGATGTCATTGTCACCGGCATATAAAAATATCTTAGCTGGGGTGTATGGTTTAATCACCTGATCATAGAAATGAATAACATCTGATATTTCAGACCCGCCAAACCCACGATTAATGATCGCCTTATTAGGAAACGCAGTCGCTGTTGGCCAATATCGCACACTTGAACTGCCAACAAACAGAATCGCGTTTTCTGGAAAGGTGTTTTTACTATCCCATACTTTAAAAGTCTCAATATCTTTGGCAAATCTTTCTGGATTAGGATCTGGTGAGTTGGCGAAAGCTTGCAAACTAAAACTAATGACAGTGATAAAAATAAGTGAATAAATATATTTTTTCATGGGGTTGAATTTACCTTCATACGATAAATAATTTTAGAGAGTGAAAGCTCTCTTAAAAACTATTGATAGAGAGCTAACGCTTCTTTGGCATATACAAATCAGTCAGCGTTCCCTCAAACGCCTCTGACGAAAATGCTACTGTCTCAGAAAGCGTTGGGTGTGGATGGATGGTCAAACTGATATCTGATGCGTCAGCACCCATTTCAATTGCCAGCCCAATCTCAGCAATAAGATCACCCGCGCTTTGGCCAACGACTGCGCCACCAAGTACACGACCTGTTTTCTTTTCAAACAACAGTTTTGTGAAGCCTTCTGAACGACCGAGAGCAAGTGCCCTGCCGCTTGCAGCCCAAGGAAATTGAGCCTTTTCATAATCAATACTCTGAGCCTTTGCTTCAAGCTCAGTAAGCCCAACCCATGCAATTTCAGGATCTGTATAAGCAACCGAAGGGATAGTCCGTGCGTCAAAATAACTCTTTTCACCTGCCACAACTTCAGCAGCAACCTTGGCCTCATGAGACGCCTTATGCGCCAACATTGGTCCGCCAGCAAGATCGCCGATCGCAAAAATGTGTGGCACATTTGTTCGCATCTGCTTATCAATTTCAATAATGCCGCGCTGATTAACTACAATGCCTGCTTTCTCTGCATCCAAAGTTCCGCCATTGGCCGCCCGGCCTATTGCAACAAGCACTCGGTCATAGACACCGACTGATGGCGCTTTATCACCTTCAAAACTGACTTCGATTCCCGGTGCCGTAGCACGCATACCCGTGACTTTGGTAGACACCATAATTGCGTCATAACGTTTTTTGATAATTTTCATAAATGGGCGCAAAAGATCAGGATCGGTGCCAGGCATTAATGAATCAGCCAGCTCAACAACGCTAACTTCGGAACCTAACGCGGAATAGACGCATGCCATTTCGAGACCAATAATACCACCGCCAACGACCAGCATTTTCTTTGGTATCGGTGTCAGTTCAAGTGCGCCAGTGGAATCAACAATTCGCGGGTCATCTGGCAATCCAGGCAACATTACTGGTTCAGAACCAGCAGCAATAATGCAGTACTCAAAATCAATCGTTTCATCGTTATCAAGACGTACACGATTCGTCGATTCGAACTTAGCCAACCCGGTGATGACTTTTACTTTACGTTGTTTCGCCATGGTCTGAAGACCACTGGTCAGCTTTCCAATAACTTCGTTTTTCCAATCACGTAGTTTTTCACTATCGATTTTCGGCTTACCAAAAAAAACGCCATGTTCTGCCATCGCTTCAGCTTCATCAATAACCTTAGCTGCGTGCAGAAGCGCCTTCGATGGAATACATCCAACATTTAAACAAACGCCGCCAATGACTGGCCATCTTTCGACCATTATCACATCGACACCAAGATCAGCAGCCCGGAATGCTGCCGTATAACCACCCGGCCCTGATCCTATGACAAGCAATTTCGCAGAATAAGTTGCATCGCCTTCTGTCTTACTTATTGCTTCCACAGCTACCGCGCCGCTTTCGGACGGCGTCATGACCTGCGATTCTTCATTAAGCTTGCCCGACACTACGGAGGGGGCAATTTCAGCCAAAGTGCTACCAGTCGACACTTTGCTGCCAATATCAATGCCCAAGGAAATAATTTTTCCAGCCACTTCAGCGGGTACATCTATCGATGCTTTATCAGTCTCGATTGTGATCAATGGATCATCAATAGCGACAGTATCACCAACAGCGACTAAAACCTCGATGACCTCAACATCTTCAAACTCACCCAGATCGGGAACTCGTAATTGTACTGTATCGGCCACTATTTACTCACCTTCAATAAAACATCTAAATCAGCAAGTGTTTTGCCTAGATAAGTTGTAAACCTTGCTGCCTGAGCACCATCTATAACTCGATGATCATATGAGAAGGACAGCGGCAACATTAACCTGGGCTCAAAATCCGATCCATTCCATATCGGCTGCATCGACGATCGAGACACGCCAAGAATCGCAACTTCCGGGGCATTAACAATCGGCGTGAAAGCTGTACCACCGATGCCACCGAGGCTCGAAATTGTGAAACTCGCACCCTGCATCTGTGGAGCTTTTAGTTTTCCATCTCTTGCCAAGGCTGATAGCTCGCCGAGCTCCGTAGCGATTTCATAGACGTCTTTTTGGTCGACATCTCGAATCACGGGAACAACCAGTCCTTGTGGAGTGTCTGCTGCAAACCCAACATGGAAGTACTTCTTTAAAATTAGACTCTCACCATCATCCGACAATGAAGAGTTGACCTTTGGAAACTCTTCAAGTGCAAAAACGCACGCTTTCATGATAAATGCCAGCGGAGTCAATGAAATACCACGCTCTTTTGCTGAACCTTTAATTTCCTGGCGCTTACTCTCTAGTTCAGTGATGTCAGCCAGATCATGTTGCGTAACATGCGGCAAATTAATCCAGCTCGCTTGTAATCTTGGCCCAGAAATTTTTTGAATACGTGTAAGTTTTTGAACGTCAATCTCTCCAAATTTGGAGAAATCAATACTGGGCACTTTAGGCAATCCAGCGCTCATTGGGACGCCAGACTGACCAGTCAAAATAGCTTTAACGAAGGCTTTGAGGTCATCATGAAGAATTCTACTCTTCGGCCCTGTACCGCTAACCTGAGCAAGATTAACGCCCAATTCACGTGCCAATTTTCTGACAGATGGACTTGCATGGGCTTTACTGAAGCTATTTTCGTCAATTGCTGGCAGTGTACGATTTTGCTGTATAGGAGCGGAAAATGTTTTTGGCACTGGTGCTGGTGCAATTTTCTCAACCAATGTATCTGTATGCGTGGTAACCGAACTGGGCATTACTGCATCAATAATTCCGAGTTTAGACCCCTGTGATATTTTATCACCAACATTGACCAGAACAGATTCAATTGTTCCAGCCACTACTGCTGGGACATCCATAGCAGCCTTATCAGTCTCAAGCGTAACCAGCGGATCCTCTATTTCGACCCTATCACCAGCAACTATGTGAATTTCTATCACCTCAACTTCATCAAAATCACCCAATTCTGGGACGATGATTGACTGTTTACCACTCAACTTATTAGGTGCTTCATTATCAGAGGCCACTTCGGACGTCTCTTCGGACGTCGATGAAGAACCCTCAGAAGCAACCAGTGCGTCATCACTATCCTTTATATCTATTGTGCCGATCACATCGCCGGTCGAAATCGTATCTCCGACAACTACTGTCAATTCGCTGATCACACCATTTTCCGGTGAAGGAATATCCATCGACGCCTTGTCGGTTTCGACAATGATCAAACCGTTTTCACGCTCAACAGCCTCACCCACAGCAACAAGCACCTCAATGACTTCGATGCTCTCAAACTCACCGAGATCTGGAATCACTATGTCGATTGTTTTCGCCATCTTCGTATTCCTAAATCGCTATAATGTGACTGGATCAGGACGATCCGGGTCAATGCCAAGTTTTTTGATCGCCTTCGCAACTATTTTATGATCGATGGACCCATCATCTGCAAGTGCTTTCAAAGCGGTTACAGCAATATAGCGCTTGTCGACCTCAAAATGATCTCGTAAAGCCTTTCGCGCGTCACTTCGTCCATATCCGTCTGTGCCCAAAGAAATAAATCGGCCTGGTATCCAACGCTGAACCTGATCAGCAATAATCTTCATATAATCAGTCGCAGCGATGAAGGGTCCCGTTCTATCAATAAGGCATTCTTCGATATAGCATTTTCTTTGCGCTTTTGAAGGATGCAGTTGATTCCAGCGTTCAGTCTCCAATGCATCGCGCCGCAATTCATTAAAGCTTGTAACCGACCAAACGTCTGTTGGTATACCAAAATCCTCCATTAGTAGGTCAGCAGCACCAATAACTTCACGAAGAATAGTGCCCGAACCCATCAACTGTGCCCGAACCTTACCTTTTCCTCCGGCTCTCAGAAGATACATACCACGCAGAATTCCATCCTCAACTCCGGCAGGCATTGCTGGATGTGTGTAATTCTCATTCATACAGGTGATGTAATAGAAAACATTCTCTTGCTCACCAAACATGCGTCGTAGACCATCTTGAATAATAACTGCTAATTCATAAGCGTAGGTCGGATCATAGGAACGACAATTTGGAATCGTCGATGAAGCAACCAAACTATGGCCATCTTGATGCTGCAGACCTTCGCCAGCAAGCGTCGTGCGGCCTGCTGTACCACCCATCAAAAAACCACGAGATTGCTGATCACCGCCGGCCCACATAAAGTCGCCAATGCGTTGAAAACCAAACATCGAATAATAGATATAAAATGGTATCATTGGCACATCATGATTAGAGTAAGCCGTTCCTGCAGCTGCCCACGAACAGAATGAACCAGCTTCATTAATTCCCTCCTCAAGAATCTGACCTTTCTTATCCTCTCGGTAATACATTAGTTCACCGGAGTCTTGCGGTTCATAAAGTTGACCCTTCGATGAATAAATTCCGATCTGTCGGAACATGCCCTCCATGCCAAAAGTACGGGCCTCATCAGGAACAATCGGTACGATATGCTTTCCGATCTGCTTATCACGTGTTAGTGCGGTCAGAATCCGGACAAACGCCATTGTGGTAGACGCTTCACGATCACCAGTTCCTTCTAGCTGCGTCTTAAAAGTTTCTAAAGCTGGAACAGATAATGACTCGGACTTCGCCCGTCGCGCTGGTAAGAAGCCGCCCATCAAACGCCGCCGCTCAAGCATGTACTCAAGTTCTAAGCTATCGGCTGCTGGCTTGTAATATGGTAAGTCGCCAATATTTTTGTCAGAAATTGGAATACTGAATCGATCTCGGAATTTTTTAAGCGCATCGATATCAAGCTTCTTCTGCTGATGGGCTGTGTTTTGCCCTTCACCCGCAGTACCCATGCCAAATCCTTTAACAGTCTTGGCAAGAATAATGGTCGGACCGCCTTTATGCTTCACTGCAGCATCATAAGCTGCATAAACTTTTGCCGAATCATGGCCACCGCGATTGAGATGCCATATTTCATCATCTGACATATTAGCAACCAATTCAGCGGTTTCCGGATATTTACCAAAGAAAGAATCACGAACATACTTACCGTCCATGGATTTGATCTTTTGAAACTCACCATCAACAGTCTCTTCCATTAGTTGGCGAAGTTTCCCGGAGTGATCTTTAGCAAGCAGTGGGTCCCACCTTGACCCCCAAACCACTTTTATTACATTCCAACCTGCACCGCTGAAGGCTGCTTCCAATTCCTGGATAATTTTACCGTTTCCGCGAACTGGACCGTCCAAGCGCTGAAGATTACAGTTAACAACAAACACTAGATTATCAAGACCCTCTTGAACCGGCATTGTAATAGCGCCCATCGACTCAGGTTCATCCATTTCACCGTCGCCGAGGAAAGCCCAAACTTTTCGGTCACTTGCTGGAACCAAGCCGCGATTTTCCATATAACGCATGAAGCGGGCCTGGTAAATTGCCATCATCGGACCCAGTCCCATCGAAACGGTCGGGAATTGCCAATAATCTGGCATCAACCATGGATGTGGGTAAGACGACAATCCGCCGCCGCCGACTTCCTGACGGAATCGGTTTAGATTCTCTTCGGTGAAACGTCCTTCAAGATAAGATCGTGCATAAATACCAGGCGCCGAATGACCTTGCATGAAAATCATATCACCGCCTTGCTTCTCGCTATCGGCGCGCCAAAAATGATTAAATCCAACCTCATATAATGTAGCAGACGAGGCGTAACTTGAAATATGGCCACCGTATTCGGTGCTCTTTAAGTTGGCCCGCACGACCATCACCATCGCATTCCAGCGAATATATGCTTCAATACGACGCTCCAGAGCCCGATCACCCGTATACTCTGGCTGCCGCACGGTCGAAATCGTGTTGAGATATGCAGTGTTAGGGCTATATGAAAGACTCGTGCCTGAACGACGCGAGTAGTCAATCATCTGATTAAGGAGAAAATGCGCGCGCTCTGGGCCGTGCTCAGTCAGCACGGAATCAATCGACTCAAGCCACTCAGTCGTCTCAATAGGATCAATATCATCAAACGGATTAAACTTACTCATAAAGTTTGTCCACTAGGCGACTATCGAAATACAATCCGGTCAGTCGCGTGAATTAGTACAATCGTCCTGCTAGGATCACCACTTCTTCATATGAGATAGTACGAATATCTTTGCGGGGCGTCATCTTCGGGGTTTGTGCCCTTAGGGTCAAGCTCCACCACCACAATTTTAAAGCTAAAAAATGAATCTACCTAATCTCAAAAATCCTCATATATTTCAGAAAGTTGGCCGTGTCGACAGAAAGTCATTAAGTAATTGCGATCAGTTGCTTTTGATACTAACTACAAAGCCCGCAGCAAGCGATCTCAAGCAGCTTCCGTCTAGCGATAAAATTCAACGGTTATTGCGTAAGTCGCCCTCCAGATCGGCACCCTCTTTTAAAACCCGATTATCCAATACACGGCAAACTCTGATAGTAAGCAAAAGTATTGCGAAAGATGCTACCGCATTCGAGCAATTGACGCTCGGACGCAAATTAGTTGCCGAAGCCTGTAGAGAGACTACTGGAAGTGTCGGAATCTGTGTAATTGGATTCAGTGCTGAACAAAGTAAGTCTATCTATAATTGCGTTATCGCTGCCGCTTTAGCGGCAGCGTTTCAATTGCCTTCATTCAAATCCAAAAAACAAAAAGGGTCAATCAAGAGCCTTCGCTTGCTTGGCGCTATCGAAAAAATTGATACGTCACGAGTTGAAGCCGAAGCCAAAGGTAACAATCTTGCTCGCTGGCTTACCACTATGCCGCCTAACAAGATGGACGCAATCACTTATTCTGACCTGGTCCAGACGCTAGCTAAAGCGAATGGGTGGTCATTCAAGCGGTATGGAACAAAAGAACTTACTAAACTTGGCGCTGGCGCGTTCCTCGCAGTCGCCCAGGGTAATGAAAACGACAGCGCCAGCATACTTCGACTGTGTTATCGGCCAAGCGTTAAAACAGAGAAAATTGATCTTTCACTCGTTGGTAAGGGCATTATTTTTGATACTGGTGGCACAAATCTCAAACCTTTTCAGTCCATGCTTGATATGCATGGCGACATGCAAGGAAGCGCTGTCGCCGTGGGAACATTACTAACTATAAGTGAATTGCAGCTACCAATCGCTGTAGACTGCTGGCTGGCAATAACCGAAAACCGCACAGGGCCGGTTGCATACAAATCTCAGGATGTCGTTACAGCCGCAAATGGCAAGACCATTCAGACTGTTCATACGGACGCTGAAGGTCGCATGGTACTCGCTGATACTTTGGTGCTCGCAAGTAGAGATAAGCCTGCGATCATATTCGATTACGCGACCCTCACAGGATCATGCGTCACGGCAATCACGACATACTACTCTGGTGTATTTACTAATCGCCCAGAATTACATCCTCGCCTGAAGCATGCAGGACGAATTAGCGGCGAGCGCGTTTGGCCATTTCCAATTGATAAAGAATTTATGGCAGATCTCAAAAGTGAAACTGCAGACTTTTTGCAATGTTCACCAAAGGCCCCGGGTGATCACATTCTAGCTGCTAATTTTCTAGCTGAATTTGTAGATAGTAATACACCATGGATTCATATGGACTTGAGTGCGGGCGATAATGATGGTGGACTTGGGCACGTCAACTCAAAGTTTACTGGATTCGGTGTTCGTTACACGATGAGCGCGATTCTCGATGAGAATCTATTTAAAGCGAACCTTTAAATGGCCAATGAATCAGTAATGGCGAACCGCTTTCGAAGTTTCCTTCCCGTCGTAGTTGATGTTGAAACCGGCGGGTTTAACTCAAAAACTGATGCATTACTTGAAATTGCTGCTGTGTTTCTCATTATGGACGACGAAGGACTGATAAAGCGCGATAAAACTATTCGTTATCATGTAAGACCTTTTGAGGGAGCAAATCTAGAACCGGCATCACTGGCTGTCAATAGAATTGACCCGCACCACCCGTTACGCCCAGCGATTGACGAGCAGGACGCTCTACAGCGAATATTTCGCGAAGTTAGGCTGGCCATTCGTGAAGCCCATTGCAGCCGGGCCGTCCTAGTCGGACATAATGCCCACTTCGATCTTAGTTTTATGAACGAAGCTGTCAGTAGAACAGCAATTAAACGAAATCCATTTCACCCATTTAGTTGTTTTGATACAGCCACAACCTGTGGCATCGCATTCGGACAAACCGTACTCACACGAGCTGTGGCCGCAGCAGGCTTTGATTGGGATGAAACACAGGCACATTCTGCCGCCTACGACGCAGAAATGACTGCAGACGTATTTTGCGAGGCAGTCAATCGTTATAGGGATATATACGAAAGATCAATGCAGAGCGCATCGTTATAAAATAAATCACTACTGCTCTTCAAGTAGATCTTTCAGCTCTCCGGAATGATACATTTCGATTATAATGTCGCACCCACCAACCAACTCTCCTTTCACGTAGAGCTGAGGAAATGTTGGCCAATTTGAGTAAATCTTTAGCCCTTCACGTATCTCCTGATCCTCAAATATATTCACATACTTGAATGGTTGGCCGATTGCTTTTAGTGCGGAAACAACCTGACCAGAAAATCCGCATTGTGGAAAATCAGGAGTACCTTTCATATACAAAAGTACATTATTTGATTTTAATTGGTCTTCGATTCGAGTATTGATGTCCAAGTATTCAATCCTATTTGTTAATTTAATATTGATTTTCTTTAAGATAACGCTTCATGCAGCCAGCTAATTTAGCGGTCTGATTACAGGCAAAAAACTATATGGCATTTCCGACTAAGGCTATTGTAGCCCTGTATTAAATACTTTAACCCCAAAAAAAACTACTCACTTTAGCTTTGTATTGTAATTTTTATGGCCACTTCAATGGTCATAACAAAAAAGTTATCTGCTTTATAATTTGTATCATTCATTTTTTTCTTAGAATTTCAAATATTCTTCAGTAAGAATGATTCTCATTTTCATCTAAACTAAATTTTTACGATTCTGTCTCTTTTCGCCGCTGCAATCCCTATAATACCAGCTGCGTTATAGTGTAATTTCCTAAATCTACCAAAATTAAAAACTCCTCGGAGAAACGGACAATGAATCCTTTAAAAAGTATTAGCGGCACAATTACTGCTGGCATCGTACTAGCTATTTTAATCGCTGCATTTATGCCTGGTGAACACATCGTCGGCGTTCAAGCAAAGTCTATCGTTATATGGTTGCATGTATTGGCAGGTGTTACTTGGATCGGCCTCCTTTACTATTTCAATTTTGTACAAGTGCCGGCGCTTGGTGAAGCTGCGGGTGATGAAAATGGCCCTGGTGGTGCTGGAATAACCAAATATGTTGCACCTCGCGCGCTATGGTGGTTTCGTTGGGGAGCCCTAGTAACCTGGATCACAGGTGCAGCCTACTTACAATTGCAAGGCATGCTTCATGATGCATTTACACTTGGACTAATGGGCAACTCTCCCAATCCATATGCAAACATGATCGGCGTCGGTGCCTGGTTGGGTACAATCATGCTGTTTAATGTATGGGTCTTGATCTGGCCAAATCAGAAAAAAGTTCTTGGCATGGTGAAAGCCACACCTGAACAAGTAGCCAAAGCAAAGAATATTGCATTTATGGCGTCTCGCTCTAATACGCTCATGTCTATACCAATGTTAATGAGCATGGTTGGTCCAGGTCATGGATGGTTCATGTAAGCTGAATCAGCTTAGACTTACTTAGGAGTCCTGTTCGTTAAGGATGGGCCTCTTTATTATTGACTTACAATTTTCGAAGGCTATACTTCCCGCAGCTAGAATGATCGACTGTTATTTATGTACACCATTTCGAAGTTCAATCTGTACCTCGTCCTGATTTTCATAAGTACCAAGCAACACTCTCGCTTTACCGCCTTACTTTTTAAGGCTTTAACTTTTGAAAATTTAGGAATAAAAGATGTCTACAGTAACCGGAACCGTAAAATGGTTTAACGAAGCCAAAGGCTTTGGCTTCATCGAGCAAGAATCAGGTCCTGATGTATTTGCTCACTTCAGTAATATTACTGGCAGCGGATTTAAGACACTGGCTGAAGGCCAGAAAGTTGAGTTCACTGTAACTGACGGCCAAAAAGGTCCTCAGGCAGAGAATATTGTAGCGTTATAATCTTAACGTTACGAAGCTGTACTAAAGAAGCGGGGTTTTTGAACCTCGCTTTTTTTTGCCCAATAAATACACATGAATATGATAGAACAATTTCGACTGTCGCCGCTTAGAATGTATATAGTATTTTTAGATCATTATTAGAGATGTCGAGATTGACTTAGAATTCGATGAAGCAATGTAGCTGTATACTTGCAAATCAATTAATTATCTTCATATTCACTCCTTTAGTTTAAAACACTCTAAGTAGCTATGGTGGATACAAAAACCCCTGATATTGGATTCGCACGACGAGCCTTAGGTGTCTTCGGTTATAGCCGTCGAGCACTCTCGCTCGTCTGGATGACCAGTCGTCCTTTAACTATATCGTTAGCTCTGTTGACTGTTGTTGGCGGCATCTTACCTGCAGTAATTGCTTATATTGGACAACTGATCGTCGACAGTGTCGTAGCCGCAATGCAGGCACCAACTCCGGATACGCAAGCTATTCTGACTCTCGTCGGCCTGGAAGCCATTGCGGTTATCGCAGTTGCAGGAACACAAAGAGGCATTTCTGCAAGCCAATCCTTATTACGCGCTCTGCTCGGCCAGCGAGTCAATATTATGATTCTAGAGAAGGCGATGACGCTAGAACTATCCCACTTCGAAGATTCTGAGTTCTATGACAAACTCACACAAGCCCGACGTGAAGCTTCGAGTCGGCCCTTAAGTTTGGTCAATCGAACATTTGGACTAGTGCAAAATTTAATCTCATTAACAAGCTATGCTGTCTTATTATTCACCTTTTCGCCATGGGCTGTCGTAATCCTATTAGTTGCTGGCCTTCCTTCTTTTTTTGCAGAAGCCAAGTTCTCTGGAGACGCATTCCGACTTTTTCGCTGGCGCTCGCCTGATACGCGTATGCAAATATATCTCGAGACTGTTATCGCGCGAGAGGATGGCGTTAAAGAAGTCAAATTATTTCAACTTGGCCCTCGTCTATTACAAAGATATCGTGATATTTTTCTGAAGTTATTTATAGAGGATCGCAAACTAACGATTCGTCGAGATACCTGGGGTTTTCTGCTCGGGCTGCTATCCATCAGTGCTCTTTATGCTGCATACGGATGGATTGTCCTCACCACCATCGCGGGCGCAATCACTCTTGGTGCAATGACGATGTATCTAATTTTGTTTCGTCAGGGGCAATCGGCTGTAGCAGCAATTTTAACTTCTATAAGTGGCATGTATGAAGATAATCTGTATCTGTCAAATTTATATGAGTATCTGGAACAACCTGGCCCTGTACACCTTGGGCATGCCATAAAAGGCCCACATCCTGAGCGAGGACTTCAGTTCGAAAAAGTTTCATTTACCTACGCGGGCGCAAAAAGGAAAGCACTCAATAACGTCAGTTTACAAATAAAACCTGGAGAGAGCCTCGCACTGGTTGGCGAAAATGGATCCGGCAAGACAACACTAATCAAGCTTCTTACACGGCTTTATAATCCTACAGAAGGACGTATTTTACTCGATGGAATAGACCTACAAGAGTGGGATGTCGAAGTGTTACGGCAGCGAGTTGGCGTTATTTTTCAAGATTTTGGACGCTATCAATTTTCAGTAGGTGAAAATATTGGTACGGGTGATGTTCGTCACTTCGATGACAAAAATCGTTGGAAAGCCGCAGCAACTACAGGCCTTGCAGCACCTTTTATTGAGGAAATGCCAGATGGCTATGAAACACAGCTAGGCCGATGGTTTAAGGGTGGTCGCGAATTATCTGGCGGTCAATGGCAAAAAATCGCATTATCACGAGCGTTCATGCGTAGTGATGCCGATATTCTTATACTTGACGAACCTACCGCAGCGATGGACGCATTATCTGAAGCAGAAGTTTTCGAACATTTCCGAACTGCCAGTGGTAGCAAGATGACTATTTTAATTTCGCATCGATTCTCGACTGTAAGAGCCGCTGCACAAATTATAGTGATTCATGAGGGTGAGATAATTGAGCGTGGAAATCATGATGGCTTACTCGCCAAAAATGGGCAATATGCACATCTCTTTAACCTCCAGGCAAAAGGTTATAAATAATATTCAAATTTAGCAAAATCGCAGCCTTAACTATATAACGACGTATTCTGCTAATTTTCCGCTTCGAATAGCTTCATATTTTTATCAATGTCATATGGTTTTTCTTCAAGCTCACTGGAGTCCCATTCGCTTCGATGTTTTTCGAAAAAATTACCCCCATACACATGAATCGCGCCAGTGAACTCTGAAGTAGGATTAGTTACCGAGTGAATTATGTCTTTACCAAGGACGAGCACATCCCTTGGACCTAGTGATTTGGCACCTGCCTCTTCGATTTGACCTTTATCATCGTCCTTTAAGCGCCGCCAGAAAACATTGTCCTCCTGTCCACGGTATACACCAATCACAGCCCACATATTGTGATTATGCGGCATTATTTTCATTCCTGGCGCCCAAATGACGTTGACAATAGTTAGATCATCAGACACATGGATTTTCTTTACACCTCCTTGCATGGGTGCACCCAATGCTTTGATGACTGCCCGCTCATCTGAAACAACATAAGCTAAAGCCTCTCGAACAGCTTTTGTTGGCACGCTATCGTTAACCGCTGCTGTGCAATCCATAATAAATTGATCGATATCCATCATTTCTTCTCGTAAAAATTATTCAACCTAGATATTACACCCGCTAAAGAAACTGGTATTCTTTGTGTAAATCAAAAAAGAGTCCCACTAATGAAATTACTAACCATTATCCTAATCCTTTCCTTTTCTTTTTCCGCTCAAGCTGCAAACGAAATTGACGCTAAACTCAAAGCTGCAATGACTGCAGAATCCCGCCCTCAAGCGCATATCGATCGGGACAAGAATCGTAAACCGCTAGCAACACTAAATTTCTTCAGACTAAAAGACAACATGCGTGTACTTGAGCTCATACCCGGAGGAGGCTGGTATACAAGATTGCTAGCCCCAGTGCTCGCTGAAAATGGAAAATTTTATGTTGCGATTGGGACCAATTATGTAAAACAAAATATCATTGGTAAACCTAATTTTGAAAAAATTGGATTACTAGAAAGCAGCGAAAACGTAAATAGGAATGACTGGTATCGGTATATCACTCAGCATGCAGAGCAAGACGACTTTGATTTTGGCGTCAATGAGCTCGATATGATCCTGACCTTCCGAAATCTGCATAACTTCGGTAAAGAAGTAAGGCAAATGATGAATGTTCAGGTATTCGAGGCACTTAAGCATGGTGGTTATTATGGAGTAGTCGATCATACGCGCCGACACATGGAAAAAGAAAATAATGAAAATGGGCGCCGCATAGACCCTGTCTTGGTTATCAAAGAAATGATGGATATTGGTTTCGAATTCGTTGATTACTCTGACCTTCATTTCCGTGCTGATGATGAGCTGGAATATGAGGTAGGCCGTCGCTCAGTTTCTGGTAATACCGATCGATTTACAATGCTTTTTCGAAAACCCTAGAATTGAAATTTGAAGACAAATAGTCAATTATTTCTACCCTTATGAGTGCCTGGATTAAAATGATCCCTGAATCCGAAGCAACTGGAATGCTTCGGGAGATGTATGACAAAGCACAAACACCGCATGGCACAGTCGACAATGTTATGAAGGCGCATTCGCTGCGCCCTCATACAATGGCAGGGCATGTTGCTTTATATCGAAGTGTTTTACACCACAAGGATAATTCCTTACCACTATGGTATCTAGAGATCATCGCGTCATACACCAGCATCAAAAATCGCTGTTCATATAGCCTAACCCACCACTTCATGAACGCACGTCGCCTGATTGATGACGATAATAAAGCAGATAAGATATACGCAGCATTACAAGATGGAGAGCCTGAGCGATTTTTCTCTGGCAAAGAACTAGCACTTCTAATTTATGCAGAGAAATTAACTATATCTGTCGGCGATATGAAAAAAAGTGATATTGATTTACTGCGTAATCAAGATTGTAGCGACGGCGAGATTTTAGAAGTTAATCAGGTAATTGCTTATTTTAATTATTCAAACCGACTTCTGAACGGCCTCGGTGTTACGACCGAGGGGGATGCTATTGGCTTCTATAAGTGAGTAACATTAATCCAGGCCGTATTCCATAATTGGATTCTCAAATAATTTCTGCATTCCAGGATAGTCAGACTGTAGTGCTTTAATCTCAGTTGAATCTGCGAATATAAAACGGCCATCACGCCATAGATCTACACCATCTACAGTTACAGTTGGATCAAAAACAGACATGCATATTTCACCAGGTGGGTAATCACCACAAGTATGTAGATGAAGATAGCGTGGGTTTCCAAATGTAGAGCCAGCCCAACGTGCTAAGTTATCCGTCGCGGTTCCGAAATAGCCATTTTGTGGATGAATGCCGGCATGCCAAGAATGTATTAGGTCAGCTTGGATATTAAATTTATCAGCAACAAATTTATAGTGGGCGCGCACTTTATCGACTTCGCCTGACGCACCATCAAAATCGATGATGCGTCCATTCTCAACTAACGCAAATACCACTCCTTCGATAAGCACGGCTTCCGGCTCATAGATACGTGAGTTCGTCGGTGCCAACCATCGAGTTAATGCAATCTTTCCAGAAAAAGTATTTGCTGGAATTGGACGAAAAACACTCAATGGGAAGCGCTTTATGGTGACGTCATTAATAGTAGCGCCAAGAACTTCTTCGGCAGAAACCCCATTTAAAAGCGTGCCAGATGCACAACGAATTGTGATCTCCTTTCCACCAAATACAGCCGCATCAACCCTGCGCCTGAGAAGCATAAAAAACTCATAATGTGCACTACAAAAGGATGTCGCAAAACTTTCCTCATCCAGCGCATGGCATATAGTTATACTGCCAGTATTACCAAGCTCGCTAAAGCGTATCTGGTCACCAATACGTGAGAGAAATAGAGTGTGATCTGTAGATTCAATAACCTGGTGAATCTCGTCTGGAAAAATATTAACTGCCTCCAAAATAGGTGTTGCCAAGAGATGGACTTCCAGTAATTGTGCACGCGCACGTGCCGCAATGACGCTGTCTAACGTTGTCGAGTAATAATCACTAACGTCCTGCTCACTAATAATTGCCAGGGAGTCACCGGGTTTTGCACCTATGCAATTGATTAGCAGATTATCAATGCCTTTATGCAATCTCAGAGAGAAATCCATCATTCTCCCTTTACTTTAAAATTATAAATCAAGTGTCACGTCGCCATCCGGTATCGAGCAACAAATCAACACTCTACCGGGTTCTGGCTCACATAAAGGTTCGTCGAGATAATTTACATCACCACCATCAATAGAACACTCGCAGGTGCTACAAATTCCAGCCCGGCATGAAAAATCTGGGAATAAACCGCTTGCTTCAGCTAGCTCAAGAAGGGACCCATAGTTACCTAGCCAGGGAACCTGAATACCCGACGACGCAAAAGTAACTAATGGCGCATCACTCAGCGAATTTTCTTGAATATGCTCTTTATCGACGCTTTTATCTTTAGAAGATTGCGCCAGTCCGTTAAGAGATATATTTGTATCGTTGCTCATGATGCTTTTAGCTTAACCTGCCTGCTCTTTAGTAATCGCTCTATCTAGAATCTTTCGATAACGAAGAGATCCTGCATCAAGACCAAGATCAAGCTTCGGTGTAGTCATATTCTTCATGCCGATATGAACTGCCTCAAGAATTCCACGGTCCTCATTGAAAGCCATAATAGCGCCGTCATTAAGTTGTTTCGCAATCGCCGTATCATGCGGGTCATTATTGTAATGCTGCAGCCAGTAATACGCCGTCGTGTTTTCATCGACCGGTGTCAGGAAATTGTAGGACACCATAACGTAAGCTTTTTCATCGAGCTCTGCTTCTTGCCCTCCAGTTCCTATCGGAGTAAATATTGATCTATTAATACAAACACTTGGCGTTCGTACCTCGTAATGCTGCAAACGATCGCAGTTACCGTCAAATTTAACCAAAGGCGCATAGTAAGGTGGTAAGGCTTGGTTATAGATCCAGCGGGATACTACTACACCATCATCAAATGTCTTGATTTGTAGAGGTGTATCACCAGTTCCAGGCCCACCAAAAGATGATTGATGGACCCATGCCACGTGCGATGGGTCCAATAAATTGTCTGTCACCCAAAGATAATGGCAGGCGATTTCGAGGACACCGCCATCAGTTTTGCCCCATGCTGGATTTTCAAAATTGGGGATATCAAAAATTTTTGATTCGTCTGCATTGGCAGGATCGCCCATCCAGACCCATACAAATCCATATTTCTCTAAGACTGGATAGGTTCTAACGCGAGCTTGTGTCGGGATGCTACTTTGTGTGGGCGCTAATACACAATTGCCTGAACAATCGAACTGTAGGCCATGATAGCCACATTCAACGATATCACCCAGCAAGCGCCCTTTGGAAAGTGGCAACTTTCGATGCGGACATGCATCCTCCAAGATAGCGACCACACCATTCTGTTGTCTATAGAGAACAAGGTTTTTATTGAGAATCGTACGTGCAACTAATGCATGTTCGATATCTAAACTCCATGCAGCGATATACCAGCAATTATTAAGAAACAATCTGCCTATCCATCATTTATCTGTCGAAAAGCGAGAATGTAGGAAAAGTAACTAAATTGATATATAAATTTCCTTATAATCATATAAGTAAACTTCAGCATATCTCATGGCAGGGTAGTTAGCAGAAAATGTAATCTTTAACGATGCCGAATAATAATAGGAATTTTGCACATAAAGAATGAAATATTCGGCCTTTAATCTCGCCTGGCATGGACTTCGCAATCATGATGCTTGGCCCCCCGCATGGCGCCATGCGAGTCCGAAACCAAGCTATGACGCCATAATCATTGGTGGTGGCGGACATGGCCTAGGCGCCGCCTTTTACCTTGCTAGTCAACATGGCATCAACAATATTGCTGTACTTGAAAAAGGCTGGCTGGGTGGTGGCAATACTGCACGCAACACAATGACCATTCGCGATAATTTTATTTATCCAGATAATGCACGTTTTCATCGCGCTGCTGTCGAAAGCTGGCACACACTGAGCAATGATTTGAACTTCAATATCATGCTATCAAAGCGTGGCATGACCACAATACTCATGAGTGATCGCGATCTATCTGATGCTAAGCGAATGGTGAACACAACCTCTTTGTTTGGCGCCGAACATCGCATCATCAACCTGAAAGAGTTAAAAAAGAGAATTCCATTAGCAGAGAGTCCAGAACGTTTGCCAATCGTCGGTGGTATTCATCACCCAGATGTTCTTATCGCGCGTCACGATGCAGTTGCTTGGGGATACGCAAGAGCTGCCAGTAAACTCGGTGTCGATATTATTGAAAACTGTGAAGTTACCGACATTTTTTATGATGCACGAGGTGTCACCGGTGTACAAACTTCACAAGGAAAAATCACAACACGAAAACTTGGTATGGCAGTTGCCGGTCACGGTAAGCAAGTTGCAGCAATGGCAGATATCCATCTGCCAATTGAGTCAGTGCCCTTACAAGCAATGGTCTCGACTCCAATTAAGCCCATACTGGATAACGTGGTTGTGCTGCGTGGGCTCAATACTTATTTTATGCAGTCAGATAAAGGCGAGCTGGTCATGGGCTCCATTGCTGATCCCTACCCTAGTTATTCACAGCGTGGCACACCGCAAATACCTGAAGCAACGATTGCCGCAATATTGCAAGTCTTTCCAACATTCGAACGCATGCAATTCATGCGGCAATGGGCTGGTGTTCTGGATATCACTTACGATAACTCACCCATTATCTCAAAAACTGCAGTGGATGGATTTTATGTCGACGTTGCGGGCTCTGGTGGCTGGAAAACCACACCATTAGCGGCAATGATGCATGCTGATCTCATAGCAAATAATCGTCCAGACCCTCTCATCGAAGCATATAGTCTTGAGCGATTTTCCAGTGGCCATCTAATTCTAGAGCGCGCGAGTTACGGCAACCGTTAATGGATATCGTCTTATGATATTGATTCACTGTCCACATTGCGGAGATCGCAACGAAGATGAATTCGAATATGGTGGCGATATCGAGCATCGCCGTCCAAATGATCCCGATATGATGAATGATAACGAATGGTGTGAATATATTTACTGTGTACCAAACACTAAAGGTTGGGCTAAAGAATATTGGTGGCATATACGTGGTTGCAATCGCTGGATTTTGGTGGAGCGCAACTCTATAAACAACGAGCTGCGAAAGCCTGATGAGGGCAGTAGTCGTGAATAAACAAGCCTTTCGAACTAACTCTGGTGGGCGTATTGATCGTGACCAGCCACTGACTTTTACTTTCAATGGCAAACGACTTAGAGGGTATGCTGGAGACACGCTCTCCTCCGCTTTAATCGCCAATGGCATTTCTATTATTGGGCGTAGTTTTAAATATCATCGTCCACGCGGCATCATGAGTGCAGGTACCGAAGAAACTAATGCGTTCGTGCAGCTTTTTGGCAATAAAGAAGAACCAAATGTTTTGGCTACGACACTGCCACTCTATGAAGGACTCGAAGCCCGTAGTGTAAACGCATGGCCTTCAGTTAATTTTGACCTCGGTGGTATGACTAATTTCTTACATCGGTTTTTTCCTGCCGGGTTTTACTACAAAACATTTATGTGGCCTCACGACCGTTGGGACTGGTATAGCTGGTTTATTCGGAAAGTTGCTGGATGGGGAGCTGCACCGAGAAAGCCGGCCCGAAATCGCTATGAGCATCGATTTCATCATTGCGATGTAATGATTATTGGTGCAGGTCCTGCTGGCTTATCCGCAGCCTTGGCTGCTGGTCAAAGTGGCGCACGCGTTCTGCTTGTGGACAATCAATCAGAGGCTGGTGGTTATTTACTTGGTAGCAGTGCGAAAATCAATTCGTACCCTGCCCTTTCATGGGTTTCCGAAGTCGTCGCTAAAATAGACGCTCTCCCTGATGTAGTTCGCCTCAAAGAAACAAGTGCTATCGGCTATTACGACCAAAACTTCATCACTGCGCTTCAGCGGCGTCCAGATAAAATCTGGTTAAAGGAGCGTTTATGGAAGATTCGGGCCCATCAGGTAATTCTCGCAACCGGCGCGATTGAGCGACCCATTACTTTTGCTAATAATGACCGACCAGGAGTCATGTTAACCTCTGCCGCAAGCCACTATTGTCTTCGCTATGGAGCAAGGCCAGGCCGAGATGCAGTAGTGTTCACAAATAATAATGGTAGCTACCAACACGCTATAGACCTAAAGGACAATGGCATCAATATTGCTGCCATTATTGATACAAGACCGGATCCTGATGCAACCCTTGTCAAAGAAGTAACATCCAAAGGAATCGAAGTCTTGATCGCAAGTCAGATATCGAAGGTTATCGGCACGCGGCGTGTCTCTGCCGTTGAAGTCTGCGCATTAAATGACACTAGCGGCCAGCGAAGAATAATATGCGACTTGCTACTAGTATCTGGTGGATGGAACCCGACGATTCATTTACATTCTCAGTCTGGTGCAAAACCGGTATACGATCCCGATCTTGCAACTTTCATTCCCGGCAAGTCAGTTCAGAATGAGGTATCCGTAGGTGCTTGCCGTGGACAATTCGCGCTTTCAGTATGCCTTAGTGACGGCCTAGCGGCTGGTCATAAAGCTGCCAAAATTTGTGGATTCGATGTTGAACCACAAAGCGCTAGCACCTGCACAATAGAGCCAGATATCAATCCCATGCCAATTTGGGAAGTTCCTCTACCAAAGAAAAGTAGTCGCGCGTTCTTAGATTTTAATAATGATGTTACGAGCAAAGACATTCGATTAGCGGAACGCGAGGGTTATCGCTCGATTGAACTTATCAAACGATACACTACTGCAGGAATGGGTATCGACCAAGGCAAAACAGGTAATGTCAACATCATTGGTCTGATGGCACAAATCACATCGACGACACCTGGCGCCATAGGAACTACAACTTATCGGCCTGCATATAGTCCAGTGAGTTTCGGGGCGATGGCCGGTGCTGACAACAGCAACTTAATTATCCCCTGGCGACGTACACCAATCACAGATTGGTTTATCAAAAATGGTGGTCACCTCGACGAAACAGGTGCACTTTTTCGTCGACCATTATTTATCGCAAAATCAGGCGAAACTGCTGATGATGCAATCAACCGAGAAGCATTGGCGGTTCGCAATGGTGTGGGCATCTATGATGGCTCACCGCTAGGTAAAATTTCAATTAAAGGAACAGATGCAGTCACTTTTCTGGATCGTGTTTATACAAACTCCTGGGGGGAGTTACCCATAGGACGTTGCAAGTTTGGCTATATGCTGCACGAAGATGGTCGCTTACTCGATGATGGAGTTACCGCTCGCCTTGCAGAAGACCACTACTTAATGTCGACTGGCTCAGGTGTTGCCTCAGTGGTACAAAAACATCTTGAAAGATTACTGCATTGCGATTGGCCAGACCTTGATGTGTATCTAACGCCAGTCACTGATCAGTGGGCAGTGATTTGTGTTTGCGGTCCACTCGCACGTAATGTTATGCGGGCAGCAGAAATCAGTATTGATATCAGTCCAGATGCATTCAAATTTCTTGATACGAAATATTGTCGGGTTGCCAGTATCGATGTCCGAGTATCACGCATTACATATACGGGTGAAATGAGCTTTGAGATAGTCGTTGCTTCACGTCATGGCCTGGAATTATGGGAAGCATTAATTGCCGCTGGTAAAGGATTCGACATTACACCAGTAGGATCAGATACCAGTATGCTATTGCGGACTGAAAAAGCATTTATCGCAGCAGGCCTCGAAGGTGATGGTTACGCTAACATATATGATGTTGGCATGGGTTGGTTGGTTCCAAATGGCAAAGGTGACTTCGTCGGAAAACGCTCGACTACTCGTGATTTAAACAAGGGTGGACCTAGACCGGAAGTTGTCGGATTATTGACAGACGATAGCAGCTTTGTTCCGCCAAAAGGCACACCGCTGATTGACGCCGATCGGAATATGATTGGAATGGTCACCATTGGCTTTCATAGCCCTAATATAGATCGCTCGATCGCACTGGCACAACTTTCAGGTGGGCGCTCTCGATTAGGTGAAACCGTCACTCTCTTCACCAAAGAAAAACAATATTTCGCCAAAGTATGTGAACCGGTGTTTATCGATCCAGCTGGCCTGAGAATGAGAGACTGATATGGCTGGTTATGATGTATCAATTAAAGCTTTAGAAAACTGTGGTTTTCTTGATCTGCGCGGCGGCGAAGATGTTCGTCAGATTTGTAACAAACATCTTAATATTGCTTTACCAACACGTGCCAACAAACTGGAGAAAGCTTCCAGTGGCGCAATCGCCTTCTGTATAAGTCCCAATCATTGGTTACTACAAGTAGCTGACGGTGAGCAGTTAAATATCTTGCAATCTCTGGAGTATTTGAGTGCCAGCGTCTCGCATTCCTTCGTAGATGTGTCTGACCTTTATGCGCGAATACAGCTATCAGGCCCTGAATCACGAGAAGTGCTAGCTCAAGGAGTGAGTATCGATATACACCCTCGAGTATTCCCGTCAGGCTCGACCGCACGTACAGGTATGGCAAAAACAACAGCACAGATTCATTATGTAAATGAATCACCTACCTATGATATTTTGGTGTTCAGTTCATTTAGGCAACACATACTGGATTGGCTGTCCTTGGCGGCTGCAAATGATAGCAACAGTCTTTTAACGTGAAGAAAATTTACAAGACTTAATCACGCTGCTCACTACATTCAATACAAAAAAACACTTATCTCATCACTAGCTGATGGTAAGTTCGTTAACGCACATACTCCATACGTATGTAGAACTCCCTACCTCTACCAGGGAAATACCGATAATTGCCAAAAGCAAAATCAGCCCGGTCTGCATAATCCACATCGGTTAAGTTTTTTAACGCAGCAACTACGGACCAAGCGTCAGTCGCCTTATAGGTCAATCTCAGATTGACCAAATCATGGCCTGGGTATGAATATTTATTTTCAGCATCAAGGAAGTAAGAACCAAGCGACGTCCAGCGCAGTTCACCCTCAACTCGTCCAGGGCCATCATATTGAATTGCCGCACTACCTTGCCATCGTGGCGCCGTATCTATAATTCGCCCAGATATGAATGTCTCACCCCGAGAAGCAACAACATCGAAATCATAAGTGTGTTTTGCATGAGTGCCATTCAATAAGAAGGCCCAATAATCATTCAGTGGCATCTCCAAATTTAGCTCAACTCCGACGTGTTGGCTTTGGCCGCCACTAACATTGTAACCATCAGCATCTCTGTAAACACTATTCTTCTTCTGCATTGCGAAAGCAGATGCCTCCACAAACATAACTTCTTTACCGCTGCGAATTCCAACCTCAAGCGAATCAATAGTCTCCACTTTTAAATCACTGACCTGTTGACCATTTTGCAAGCGGTATAATTCTGTCATTTGCGGAGCACGAAAACCTCGGGAAATACTCGAATACAGCGTCTCAGTATCCGACAAACTAAATACCATGCCCAGCTTCGGCGCGATATCAGCAAAATTGTCGCTACGATCCTCCGGTCTAGTGTAGAGACAACCACCAAATCCACACGCTGTTCCATCTTCTTTCGTGTTGCCATTCAGCATTTGGTTGTCATAGTCGTAACGTGACAATTCGGCTCGCAGTCCGCCGCTAATAGTAAACTTATCTGTCGATCGAAACTCTGCCTGAACATATGCAGCGCCGACAAGACCTTGCACGTCATAGTCGTAGTGCTTACCTTCCGGTCGAGTTGCAACTAAAAAGTTGGAACCCTGTGTTGGTCCTGATTGAGTCTCACGTAGGTAAACCTCTGACATATCTGCATCGACCCCGAACTCAATAGACCGACGGTCACTCTCGATTCGCATATTCGCCAAAAAACCCAAGCTAGTATGTCCGTTTTCTTCGAGAGGCTTTCCCGGTAGATAATGCTGCAAAAAAACCATTTCTGTTCGTCTCACATAAGGGCGTATATCGATCTCATGACCGTCAAGCTGGCCTTTCCAATGCAGCGATAAGCGTTGGCTGCTTGCATCACGATAGGCCTCTGGATTTAGGTTTTGACGATTCAGCGCAGGATCTTTATAAGAGCTCTCACCAAGAATAAAGCCAGCGGTTTCCTGGTCGAGATCACTAATAATGAAACTACCCATCAAGCTTCCATTATTCATCTCCCAAGCTTTTTTCACATAAGCCTTAGCCTGACGATAGCCAGAATCTTCGCGGAAGCCCCCGTCATTAGTGAGGACAGCCCCAAATACGATCGGTGATGGACCGGCCATTCCCATTGCTGCTTTTGCCCTTATTAGCTCATTTGGGCCCAGTTCGAAACTTGCATTCGCGAACTCAGTATCCTGTGGCTCAGGTAGCAACATATTGATGGTCCCATGAAGCGCATTCGAACCATACAATGCATTACTCGGACCACGAACAACCTCTATTCGCTCAGCAAGTTCCGTCGGTAATTCAAAAAGTTGATTTACATTGCAAAACCCACTTGGCCGTGTCGGTATGCCATCCTCAAGAGTCAGAATTGCGCCGCATGACCCCGCTCCCGTCAGAACTGGCGATCGGATCGATGCCAGACTTTCCTGTCCGCTGCCTCGTGATACCCAAACTCCAGCAACACGCGTCATGAGTTCATGAATATGTGCGTGTGCCGAATCCTGCACTATTTCATTGTTAAGAACAGCAACGTTTCCTTGATGCTTTATAAGGCTGACGGGCGCCCGCGAACTCGTGACAACGATTTCATCAATTTGGTCAGATGCTTGTACTGCAAACGAAAATGTAGATAAGGCAATAATTAGTACGAAATGCTCAAAAATACTTTTGCTTTTCACCGAATTTTATCCAAAGTAGTGCCGCCAA
>JAQWOA010000014.1 GCA_029246105.1 Woeseiaceae bacterium
TCTTTTTGCCCATTTTCTTATTTATGGACTTCTTGGCGACGACCTTATTTTGTTTCTTATTTGGGCTTTTTTTTGTGGGCATTTTTGTGCTCCTGCCGAGAAAAGAAAAGGGCGGGATTATACATTGCTTGGGGCTGCATGGAAGCCTTAATTTTTGGACTCTTTTTGAAATAATGAAAAATGCCGTTAGGCCTCGGTAATATTGATTTTGTTAGCTAATTGCATTTTTTGTATGACAATCGTTTTATTGAACGAATTCCATTACAATAACGACATATGACGGTATTCTGCCTTTAATCACCAATGCGATTAAGTAAGATAAAGCTTGCTGGCTTTAAATCCTTTGTCGACCCTACAATGATTTCATTTCCCAGCTCCCTCGTGGGCGTTGTTGGGCCTAATGGTTGCGGTAAGTCGAATGTTATTGATGCAGTAAGGTGGGTTATGGGCGAAAGCTCTGCAACTCGTCTACGTGGAGACTCTATTACAGATGTTATCTTTAATGGATCAAGTACCCGCAAGCCAATTGGCGCAGCCTCAGTTGAATTACTATTCGATAATAGTGAAACAACGCTAGAGGGCCAATATGCGAAATATGCTGAAATTTCAATACGGCGCGAAGTTAGTCGTGATGGGGCATCTAACTACTATCTAAATGGTACGCGGTGTCGTCGCAAGGATATTACCGGCGTGTTTCTTGGTACCGGCCTAGGTCCTCGAAGCTACTCCATTATCGAGCAAGGAATGATTTCTCGAATGATTGAGGCCAAGCCTGAAGAGATGCGTGTATTTCTTGAAGAGGCAGCAGGTATATCGAAATATAAGGAGCGACGCAAGGAAACATCAAGTCGCATCAAGCGTACGAAAGAAAATCTAGCCCGATTGCTGGATGTGCTCGATGAGGTTGAGAAGCAGATTAAGCATCTTGACCGACAAGCCAAGACAGCTGAAAGATATGGTAGATATAGAAATGATGAGCGACGGACGGCTGCCGACCTGCTAGCACTTCGCACTAAGGACTTTGAAGATCAAGAAGGTGATGCAGGTGCTCAGCTGGCTGAGCAAAAGACCAATCTTGAGGCTGCAATAGCAAAGCAGCGCAGTCTTGAAACTACACTCGAGGATGCCCGGATTCGTCAAATGGAAAAAACGGATGAATTCAACGTTATCCAAAGCCGTTACTATAAAGTTGGTTCAGAGATTGCACGCCTCGAGCAATCAATTGAACATGCCCGCGAGCTTCGTGAGCGACAGCAGAAGGATCTCGAGCAAGCGACAATCGGCGCTAAAGAGATAGCTGGCCATATCGATCAGGACGAAATAGAAATCGAGGAGCTAGAGGTGACCTTGTGCGAGCTCGTTCCTGGTTTGGAGCAAGCCCGGGAACGTGAACATGCGTCAACGGTCTCATTTCAGCAAGCTGAAGTTGCTTTATCAGATTGGCAAGAACAGTGGGACACATATTCTAAAAAATACAGTGATGCACAGCAGGCTCATAGTGTTGAAATTACCCGTTCTGAGCAAATTGAATCTCGATTGCAAAGCCTTTCTGAGCGCTGTCGAAAAGTAGCGGAATCCAAAGAGGATTCAAGTATAGAGCCCCTTAAGATTAAATACGATAAAATTTCGGAGCAAAAACTCAAAAAGCGCCAGGCTCGAAATGAACTTGACCATCATTTAACTGATGCCACTGATGATATTCTTAAGTTACGTGACCAAGATCGTAAGTTGACGCATGTTGTGGAAGAGCGTCATTCTGCTATGCAAGATGCTAAAGGTAAATTTGCTTCATTGGAGGCCTTACAAAAAGCAGCAATGGGCGAAGGTGAAAAAGGCATCAAGACTTGGTTAAAGGGTGCAGGCTTAGATAAAAATCATCGAGTTGCACATAAATTGAGCGTTGATAGCGGCTGGGAGAAAGCTGTCGAGACTGTTTTGGGTGACTACCTACAGGCAATTTGTGTTGCAGATATCACATCAATTACAGAGGTAATTGCCAGGCTTAAGACCGGCAATGTGACATTGCTGCAAGACCAACTTATAGAAAAAGAGTCGCCGGCGTTGTCGAGCACCCTTTCTGAAAAAGCAAAAGGTGCACCAGCTGAGATTGCTCACATATTGTCTAGCGTGCTAATCGCAGAGACGCTCGAGAAAGCACTCAAAATTCGTGAGTCGCTGACGGATGGAGCTTCAGTTATTACTATAGACGGTATCTGGCTTGGTAAAAATTGGTTAAGGGTTTCACGTGAGAAGGAAGGCAGGGCAGGTGTATTAGCACGTAAGGAGGAAATTACTCGCTTGGATGCAGTCATTCGTGAGATGCAAGCTCGATATGAAAGCGCTCGCAAATTATTACAAGATGGTCGGGCACGTCTAAATCAACTTGAAGAACGACGTGAGATATTGCAGCGTGATGCCTCATCTGCACTTAGTGAATATTCTGATGTGAAAGCTGCTCTTGAGTCAGCGCGTTACAAATTAGATCAGGCGATTGCACGTGCTTCTGCACTCACAGAAGAGTCTAAGGATTTGAATGAAGAAAAAAACATCACTGAAAAGCAGTTACGTGAATCGCAGCAAGTTCGTGATCAGGCAGCTACATTATTACAGCAGCTCGAAGTAGAAAAATTAAATCATGAGAGTAGACGCGAAGAATTGCGTTTGGAGTTGCAGCGCGTTCGTGAGCAAGCAGATGAGGATCGACAGAACGTTCAAGATATTGCGATTCAATTTGAAAGTCGTCGAACAAGCAAGGAGTCGGTTGCGTTAAATCTTGAGAGAATGAAATCTCAACTTTCACAATTTCAAACTCGCGAAGCAGAAATTCGTAGTCAGCTTGAGGTGAGTCAGTCGCCACTTACAGGCAATAAAGATGATCTTGCGGCACTATTAGAGAACCGCCTTGAAGTTGAGGAGGAGCTTGCTTCTGCTCGTCGGATTGTAGAAGCAGTAGAAAATAAGCTAAGAGAACTCGATCAGTCTCGAATGCAAATAGATCAATCTGTCGATGCGTCTCGATCGAAGGTAAGTGAAGCAGAGCTAACTATGCAAGAATTGAAGGTTCGACGAGAGGGGCTTGTAGAGCAGCTTTCGCAAACGGACTATGAATATTTTGTTCTCCTTGAGGAGATGGATGATGAGGCAACTGTTGAACTCTGGGAGGAGAAGTTAGAGAAGGCTCGAAAGCGAATAGATAAACTTGGGCCAATCAATTTGGCCGCCATCGAAGAATTCAAAGAGCAGTCTGAGCGCAAGGAGTATCTTGATTCTCAACTTACTGATCTGAATGATGCGTTATCTATACTCGAGGGTGCAATTCGGAAGATTGATCGAGAAACTCGCACCCGATTTAAGGAAACATTTGATAATGTAAATGCAGGATTTAAAGTACTTTTCCCAAAATTGTTTGGTGGAGGTCATGCCTATCTTGAATTTACTGGGGATGATTTGCTGACAACTGGAATTACAGTAATGGCAAGACCCCCCGGTAAGCGTAATAGCACTATTCATCTTTTATCAGGCGGCGAAAAGGCTCTGACCGCTGTGGCATTAGTTTTTGCAATCTTCGAATTAAATCCTGCACCGTTTTGCATGCTCGACGAGGTGGATGCACCACTGGATGACGCGAATGTTACGCGGTTTTGCAATATCGTTAAAGAGATGTCCGATAAAGTGCAGTTTGTGTTTATTACACATAACAAAGTAACAATGGAAGTAGCTCGTCAATTGCTGGGTGTAACCATGCAAGAGCCTGGTGTTTCGCGACTAGTAACTGTCGATCTTGACGCAGCTGTTAAGATGGCGGCTAGTTAACTTTGTATAGGTGAGCTTAGAGTGGAGGATTTTCGTTCGTTGCTATCGATATTTGGACTTCTATTTGTCATCAGTGTTTATCTATATAGCCTGAAAAAGCAGAAATCATCGGATATTAAAGCTTCGCCTTTTGATCGTGTTGAGCCAAGTCTAGAAGATGATGAGTTGAATGATGCATTACAAAAATCTTCAGAAGGTAATTTCAATGAAGATGACATTAGTAATGAGCCTGAAGTTGTTTATGATAGCGAAGCGATAAAGCAAGGCCATCCACAAAAGATTGTCACTGTTCGAATTGTTGCCCATGAGAAGGCATCGTTTGCAGGTGACGAATTAGTTATTTCTATGAGGGGTATTGGTCTACGTCATGGAAAATTTGGAATATTTCATCGCCTAGATGAAGGTGAAGAAGACAAGACGATTTTTAGTGTGGCGAGCCTTGTTGAGCCCGGTAGCTTCGATCTTCAAAATATCAAAGGCCAAAAAATTCCAGGTATTAGCCTGTTCTTGGTTTTGCCAGGCCCAATTGAATGCATTGAAGCCTTCGATATGATGTTAGCCGCTGCTCGAGCTCTCGCTCAATCTTTGAATGGTGAGTTATTGGATGAGTCTGGAAGTACACTCAGCATACAACGCGAACGATATTTGCGTGAAGAGATAATACAATTTCAACATAGTAATTTCGTCGCCTGATCTTAGTGGATTTAGGCTCATGACTGTACCTATTGCTACTGTAGAAAGAGCTGAGATGCTTCGAAAGGAGATTCGGTATCATAACCATCTCTATCACTCTTTAGATCAGCCTGAAATTCCGGATATCGAATATGATCGTTTGATGCGAGAACTCGAGCAGTTGGAAGGTACGTTTCCAAGTCTAATTTCTCTAGATTCCCCTACTCAGCGAGTCGGCAACGCACCGATTGCAGGTTTTTGCTCTGTAAAGCATGAGTTACCGATGTTGTCCCTTGATAATGCTTTTGGTACCGGTGAGCTGCATGAATTCCATAAAAGAGTAATAGATCGATTAGGTTTAGACGATAAGCATATTTTAACTTATGCTGCTGAGCCTAAACTCGATGGAGTTGCAGTAAGTTTATTATATAAAGATGGCATATTGGTTCGTGGTGCGACTCGTGGGGATGGAACGACAGGTGAAGATGTAACTCACAACGTCCGAACCATTCAGGCTATTCCGCTTAGACTGATTGGTGAAGGGTACCCGTCTCAACTGGAAGTGCGAGGCGAGGTCTTCATGCCAGCAGATGGTTTCAAAGAATACAATGAAACTGCTCGTACCATGGGCGAAAAGATGTTTGTAAATCCACGTAATGCTGCAGCTGGTAGCTTGCGGCAGTTAGATCCAAGGCTTACAGCAGAACGTCCATTAGATATGTACGCATATTCAGCCGGCGTGATAGACGGTGGTGATCTCCCTAAGAGTCACAGCGAGATTATCAATTTGCTTCGAAATTGGGGAATAAAGGTTTGCCCAGAGCGAAAAGTGGTAATCGGTGTTGAGGGATGCCTTGAATACTTCGAGAATATTGGTAGGCGCCGAGATACTCTTGGATATGAAATCGATGGTGTTGTTTATAAGGTCGATAATCTTGATTTTCAGAATAAGCTTGGATTTATATCACGAGCACCTCGGTGGTCTATAGCTCATAAGTTTCCAGCTCAGGAAGAACTAACTAAAGTAGTGAACGTTGAGTTCCAAGTAGGACGAACTGGCGCACTTACACCTGTTGCAAGGCTCAAGCCGATTTTTGTAGGTGGCGTTACTGTGGGCAGTGCAACCCTTCATAATATTGATGAATTACACCGAAAGGATGTCCGCGTTGGAGATACAGTGGTTGTTCGAAGGGCAGGTGATGTTATTCCAGAAGTAGTCCGCGTAATTTTAGATAGAAGACCGAAAGATACTCTAAGAATACAACTGCCAATTGAATGTCCTATCTGCGGCTCGGATATAGTACGAGTGAAAAACGAGGCAATTGCTCGATGTATTGGCAGCTTAGCTTGTCCTTCACAACGCGTAGAAGCATTGAAGCATTTCGTATCTAGAAGGGCGCTCAATATTGAGGGGCTTGGTTCAAAGTTAATTGAACAACTTGTGGCGTCCAATGGACTCAAGACAGCAGCAGATATTTTTCTATTAGAGAAGGCTAAGCTAAGGTCGTTGGATCGGATGGGCAAAAAATCAGCAGATAATTTGATTGGCTCTATTAATAACAGTAAATCCACAACATTTGCACGATTGTTGTATGCATTGGGTATTCGTGAAGTTGGTGAGGCAACTGCAAAAAGTTTAGCGATACATTATGGGGCACTGACTAACCTACAAGCAGCAACAAAGGAAGAATTACAGCTTGTACCAGATGTTGGTCCAATAGTTGCAACACATATACAGGCTTACTTTGCTGAAGAAGAAAACCTCTTGGTAATAGAGCGACTTCAAAAGTATGGCGTTCATTGGTTGGAGTCAGATCCAGTGGTGACTAATATAGATGGGCCATTTTCAGGAATGACATTTGCCATCACTGGCAAGCTACCCACACTAACAAGAGATGAAGCGAAAAACATAATTCATGATGCAGGTGGTAGAGTTGTAGGCAGCATATCAAATAAAACTAACTATCTTCTTGCGGGTGATAAAGCAGGGTCCAAGTTAGTAAAAGCACAAAATCTTGATATAGCCATTTTAGATGAAGGTAAGTTGATATCTCTTATATCAAAATGATTTACGCTTCATTATTGTTATCTTCTATGGATGTAAGTCGTCTATAAAATCTTGAAATTTCTGCTGTGTTAGCTGCTGCACGAGATCCTTACGAATGCTATCAAGAGTTGGTGGTGCACTGTCGCGTGTTTCTTCAAGTAGAATTACATGCCAGCCGAATTGGGTTTGGACTGGTGCCGTTGTATATGAACCTTCTTTCATTGTAACTACAACATCTGAAAACGGCTTTACCATTACCTGCGCGGCAAACCATCCCAAGTCTCCGCCTGCTGAGGCCGATGGGCCGATTGAATTTTCTTTCGCTAATGAAGCAAAGTTAGCGCCATCTTGTAGTTGCTTTAATAATGACAGTGCTTCTATTTTAGAATCAACAAGGATATGACGTGCTTTAAATTCCTTGAGGGGCTTAAGTGCAATCTGCTCTTCATAAATATTGAAAATTTCTTGTTCGTTAGGCCGATTGTTTGCCATGAAGTCATTTGCAAACGCATTGAATAGAATTATTTTTTCCTGGAGCTCAAGTTGAGTTTTTATTGATGAGCTTTTACCTAATTCAATAGTGCGTGGTAAGTTTGATATTACATAAATATTTGTTAGCTCTTCAATCGCTGATGCTCGTTCTGATGATGATACTTGTGAAGCAGGCTTTTGAAAGCGGGACTCCAAGAGTAATTCAAGAACTGTTTCATCAAATATCTTCCCTGTATTTGATTCTTGAGCCATTGAAATTGAAAGTAATAATGTAAAACTTATGCCGATTATATATAGTTTTATTCTAGTCAGTTTAGGGTTAAAAAATTGAGTCATGGTCAAGTCTCTTATGAGTTTTTTTGAATCATAAACGATTAGATGAGAATCTATTTAGAAAGGTTCAGGTTTTTTTTGCACTTACTCGCATAGTTAATGCGTGAATATCAGTTAACATCATTTCCCCTAGAGCCTTATATACTAGCCTATGACATTCAATCCTGTTAAGCCCTTGGAAGACTTCTGCGACGATGGTCACTTGAAAATGACCAAGCCCTTTCCTTGCTCCGACATGACCAACATGTAGATGACTTTGATCTTTAACGAGTAAATGCTCAGGTGAAAATGCAGCAGTTAATGCTTTTTCAATCATAGCTACCCTTGTTTTGTTCAAGGTAGTACCAGATTAAAGGGTTTAACCGTCATATTTTTACATACGCCAGCACTAATGTATGGGTCTGCATTGGCCCAGATCTTTGCTTCTTCGAGGGAATCAAAATCAACAATCACTAAGCTTCCTGTAAAGCCTGCGGGTCCTGGTTCTGATGAATCGATGGCGGGATGAGGACCCGCAATTAGAATGCGCCCTTGCTCAACCATTTCTTTTAATCGAGCGATATGTTCTGGTCGAGCGGCTATTCTCTTGTTTAGTGAACCCTTATGATCTTCACTAATGATGGCATACCACACTATTTATTCTCCTTTGTGCCTTTGACCTCTTCATTTTCATTGACCAGATTGATGACCCATAGCGTCTGCCCAAGCATGAAAATAAAAGTTAAAGCCATAAGACCAAAAGTTTTAAACATGGCCCAAGTTTCAAATTCGTAGTTGTACGCGACATAAATATTTAATAATCCAGCAAAAATAAAGAAGCCCACCCAGATGATGTTTATATTTCGCCATTGATTAGGAGTTATTTTATTGAAATTTACCTCATCAACCAATCCTAGAAATCTTTGTATAAGGGGCTTATTGCTAATGAGCTGACTACTTAAGAATGCTGCCGCAACAATCCAATAAAAGATTGTTGGCTTCCACATTAGGATTAACGGATTTCTGAAATATAATGTAAGTGCGCCAGCGATCAGGAGTAGGATTGTCGACCAAAAATACATTTTATCTAGGGCTTTAGTCGTAAGATACTTAACTATTAGTCCGATAGGCATTGCTATCATTAGTACGATGACGGCTGGATAAATGCCCTTCCAAAACAAAGCACCCAAAAACAGTATTAATGGAAGAAATTCGAAAAGAAGAATCATCGGCTCTCATGATTGGATAAATTATCATTAATAATACCGTAATCGAGGGTGTCTGCGAAACTCTAGCTAATCTAAAAACAACCTGTGACGGCACCAATTAAAGCTTATCCCATATAATTGCAGATAGATCGTCTATTGATGGTCGCGCTAATCACAAAAAATATTATTTCGATTGCATATCTGATTCACCTGAACGCAATGATATGAGTTAGAATGGACTGAAATACACAATACTTAGCGGTTTAATTTTGTGGAATACAGATGAAACCAGAATTAACTATTCTTTCGGCCGAAAATACACTTAAGCCTATTCAGAGCGAGGCTCAATCCCCTGCTCAAGCGGAGATGCCATTTGCTGTCGTGGATGGTGAGCCCGTTACAACATTACCCCAGGATCTTTATATCCCACCATATGCATTACAGGTTTTTCTAGAGGCATTCGAGGGTCCATTAGATTTACTTTTGTATTTAATTCGACGTCAAAATATTGACATTCTTGATATCCCAATCGCTGAAATAACCAAACAATATGTTCAGTACATTGATGTAATGAAAGAGCTTCAGATTGAGCTTGCTGGAGAGTATTTATTAATGGCCGCTATGTTAGCGGAAGTTAAGTCTCGAATGTTGCTCCCACGACCAGAAGAAGAGATTGATGAAGAATTAGATCCGCGTGCAGAACTTGTTCGTCGACTACAGGAATATGAGCGTTACAAAAAAGCGGCTGAAAATATTAGTGAGTTGCCACGAATGGAGAGAGACGTATTCGTAGCTACAGCAGACACTCCGGAACGAAAAGTTACAACGACTATGCCTGATGTAACGATGAAGGAATTATTGCTAGCATTCCAGGATCTAATGCAAAGAGCGGAAATGTTTACAAACCTCCAAATGCAACGTGAACCTTTATCGGTTCGGCAACGCATGAGCGAAATCCTGACTAGACTGGAAGTGAATGATTTCACAGGGTTCTCTGATCTATTTGACCCTACTGAAGGCCGCATGGGTGTCGCTGTAACATTTATTGCGATTTTAGAGCTGCTTCGTGAATTTGTCATTGAAGTTGTTCAATCAGAACAGTACGCACCATTGCATATTCGTGCAGCATCCTCGGTGAGACTAGTGAGCGATGGTAAGCAAGAGATTAACGAAAGCTTGGCAACTCCATTTGAAGAAAAATAATGGACGATAATGAAATAAAGTATTTTCTGGAGGCGGCACTATTAGCGGCAGGCCGTCCACTTTCTATTGAGCAGCTACAAGGTTTGTTTGATGGCAGAATGAGACCCGAAAAATCAGTTATTAGAAATGCAATCTTGACTCTTAATGATGAATATAAAGAGCGTGGCATAGTTGTTTCTGAGGTTGCATCAGGCTTTCGGATGCAGGTTAGAAGCGCAATGGCGACACGTTTAGAGAGGTTATGGGAAGAAAGACCACCGCGATATTCGCGCGCCCTTTTTGAAACGCTTGCATTGATAGCTTATCGGCAGCCGGTTACCCGAGGTGAGATAGAAGAAATTCGTGGTGTATCGGTTAGCAGTAATATTATTCGTCAGCTGCAGGAGCGTGATTGGGTGAGGGTTGTGGGCCATCGCGATACACCAGGTAGGCCCTCTATGTTCGGAACAACAAAGGGCTTCTTAGATTATTTCAGCTTGAAGAAGCTAGATGACTTGCCACCTCTTGCAGATCTTTCTAATTTAGAGAACCTCAATATTCAGCTTGACCTTCCCGAAGTTGAAGGAAGAGATGACTCAGAAGCACCGACTGATATCAATGAAGGAGAGGTACCCATATCTGATTGGCAGCAACCAGTTGGCTAGCCGAATCCAGAAAGTACTTGCCGCTGCCGGTCATGGTTCTCGGCGCAAAATTGAGTCATGGATCCGAGAAGAGCGTATCCAGGTTAACGGCGAGATTGCGATGATAGGCGATCATATAGTTGGTAATGAAAGGATATCGCTTGATGGAAAGTTGCTTTCTGTTGGTCTTAATTCACAACCTCATCGTCACATTATTTATCATAAGCCTGGAGATGAGATTACGACTCGTGAAGACCCAGAAGGTAGAAAGCTAGTATTTGATTCACTACCACGATTAAAGGGAGCTCGCTGGGTTGCTGTGGGGCGCCTTGATTTTTCAACTACAGGCCTATTAATTTTTACTACTGACGGTATTTTGGCGAATGCTTTAATGCATCCTTCAGCCGAAATTGTACGTAAATATGCAGTGCGAGTTCACGGCAACCCTGGACGTAAGCTGTTAGAAAAACTGCAGTCAGGCATCATTCTTGAAGATGGGCTAGCTAATTTTGACTCCATTGAGTCAGGTGGTGGTGAAGGAGCTAATCGTTGGTTTAATGTAACCCTTAGAGAGGGTCGCAACCGCGAGGTTCGGCGTCTTTGGGAGGCAGTTGGATTAGATATAACGCGATTAATTCGAATTTCATATGGCCCTATTCAATTACCTCGTAAGTTAAGTAGAGGTAGAAACAAAGCGCTTACAGCGTTAGAGGTCCATTCTTTATATAAAGCAGCAGGGATCGGAGCAGATATATAATTTTAGTTTTTTTTAAATTTATTTTTTAAAACTAAATATAAAGCATGAGTATATGAATAATATTTGATATTAGTTATTGTGAATCGAAGCTTTTGCCTGTGATACCACTGCTATCAGGCCCCAATAAATAGATATATGGCGTTAAAACCTCTTCCGCCGTTTTTACTGAATCTCTGTCTTCCCCGGGAAATGCCTCTAGACGCATATTAGTGCGAGTGGCGCCAGGGTTTATGCAGTTCGACCGCAATCTTAAATGTTGATGCTCATCAGCGAGAACTTGTGATAGACCTTCGATTGCAAACTTAGACACAGCGTAAGCTCCCCAATGGGCTCGGCCAATGCGTCCAACACCACTACTGGTGAAAATTATAGATGCATCGTTTGATTGGCGTAACTCAGGCAATAGAACCTGCGTCAAGGCAAAACTAGCAGTAACATTTACATGCATAACACGCTGCCAAACTAATGCATCGTATTGTTCAATCGAAAAGCGATCGCCAATGATTGCAGCATTGTGAACTAGACCATCTAATTTACCGAATTCATTATTAATGCTATTTGCCAATGTTGAATAACTCTCTGCATTTGCAGTTGCCAGATCAAGTACAGCAATAGACGGACGTAAAGAACCATTCATAGCATCTATTTGGTCATAGACTTTTTCCAGTTTTTCGCTATTGCGTCCATGCAGTACGACTTGTGCACCAAGTTTTGCCGCTTTGAGTGATAATGCACGTCCAATACCATCGCTAGCTCCAGTAACCATGATTGTTCGACCTTTTAGAAGGGTATCAGGGTAAGTGTAAGCTTGCAGGTCAAGACTCAAGGGTCTTTTCCTTCAATCATAGTGCGCGGGGCGACCTCAATTGAATCGAGCTTTTCCACTTCCCTTTTTGGGTGCACTCCTAGCTCAACGAATTTACGCGCTCCAGGCAAGACGTTTCTTTCTAGTGAGCCCACTGCTTTATTATAGCTCTCAACACTGCTGGCAAGATTTCGGCCAACTTTACCCATGTGAGAAACATATACGGTTAGACGACCATATAAATCTTCTGCCAAAATTCGTATTTCTTTTGCATTATCCGCCAGCGCTAGTTGACGCCAGCCATACGCGACAGCTTTTAATAAAGCAACAAAACTGGTTGGTGTCGCGAGGATAATCTGATGGGAGAGCGCATATTCGATTAGATCTGGCTCTTCATTGAGCGCTGCACTTAGAAA
>JAQWOA010000047.1 GCA_029246105.1 Woeseiaceae bacterium
CTCGATGTCGGCTCATCACATCCTGGGGCTGTAGCAGGTCCCAAGGGTATGGCTGTTCGCCATTTAAAGTGGTACGCGAGCTGGGTTTAGAACGTCGTGAGACAGTTCGGTCCCTATCTGCCGTGGGCGTTAGAAATTTGAGAAGAGCTGCTCCTAGTACGAGAGGACCGGAGTGGACGTATCTCTGGTGTTCCGGTTGTCACGCCAGTGGCATTGCCGGGTAGCTATATACGGACGGGATAACCGCTGAAAGCATCTAAGCGGGAAGCCCCCTTCAAGATTAGATTTCTCTGGAGCTTTAAGCTCCCTAAAGTGCCCTCGAAGACTACGAGGTTGATAGGCTGGGTGTGGAAGCGCAGTAATGTGTGAAGCTAACCAGTACTAATTGCACGTGAGGCTTGATCATATAACACCAAAAAGTTTTGGTTATCGCTTAGTGACAAAGATTCTTAGTGATAGATAAATGGATTGTGTGTGACATGAGTAATGCGACACAAGGACGTCAGAATCCAAATTGTTATTTTTTTCTGGAATTAGGGTGGTAGTGACCTTAATTTCAACGGGATATATAGATGATTAGTGAGTTTTTTAATTAAATTCATTATTGCTCTATTTCCCAAACTAGTTTTCCTGGCGGCAATAGCGAACGGGAACCACCCGATTCCATTTCGAACTCGGAAGTGAAAACGTTCAGCGCCGATGGTAGTGTGGGGTCTCCCCATGTGAGAGTAGGACACCGCCAGGATTTATTTATCTAGAGCCGCTGCCGAAAGGTAGCGGCTTTTTTATTTCCTTCGATTACCATGAAAAAGGAGGTAAGAGTGAAATAGAAGTTGCATTAAGATATAAATTCGAGATATTTCGGTGCTGATGTAACTTATGCAACAATATCTCGAACTCATATTTTCAGGTTAGTGCAAGGAACTATGAGTTAAGAGAGCTTTACCAATGTCAGAAGAGCAGTTACTTCTAAATCAAAGCCCGCAATAATAGTTGTAAGAAGCAATCAGATGTCTAAAAAACCTATTTTCTTAGTAGTTTTACTACTAAATTTTTTTTGTATTAATGCATATTCGGCTGATCTCAGTAAATCGTCTGATGAAGGTTTAGTTGAGATTAAGGTTAAGGCACCTCGGGTGGCTAACGATTTACCCGCAGGTAGTTATGCAACCGCAGCAACCACGCTTCGCTTCGATCCATTGACGGAATTACAGTCTCGAGGGCTCTCAGAAGGGCAATCGGATGTAACGATACGGGGAGGATTGTTTGAAAATACAGGATTTAAAATTGGCGCAGTAACAGTTATGGATCCACAAACTGGGCATTATGTTGCTGAATTACCAGTTGATCCTATCTTGATGACAACGCCGAATATTCTTGTGGGCATTGATAGTGCTATCGAGGGTTTTAACTCTGCAATTGCAACAGTGTCTTATGGTATACGACGAGTAAATGATGGCGGCGATATTTCGCTTGGCGTCGGGAGCGATAATCTTAATTTTCAGTCGATGAAGTTTGGGCATGTAACGATAGACTCTTCTGGCAACGATCTTGGTGTCGCTATGTCGTTTGCTCGTTCAGAAGGCGACGGTAGCTTGCCATTTGGCGATCATGAATTTGCTCGAGCAAATATACAATTACAGCATGCATCCACTACAACGCAGACTGATTTGATATTGAGTTATCAGGATAAATTTTTCGGCTGGCCTGGCGCCTATACGGGGTTTGCTTCATATCCTGAGATTGACGATACTCAAACAACTCTTCTATTAGCCAGTCATCGGCGTGAAACTAGAGGTGGCTGGTTCGAAACCAGCGGTTTCTATCGTCGATTGGTTGACGACTATGATTTTAATAGACTCGATATCGAGTCGGGTATACCAGGTTCTTTTGAGCATGAAACCAAAGTTGTTGGAATTGGTTTTCAAGGATTATACGAGTCTAGCCAAATTTCCTGGCGCTATGGAGGTCAGTTGACCGCTGATAAACTTGTGCGCTCCACGGACCTGACCAATGGGTTCTTTAATAATCGAACATATGCGACAGTATCATTAGTGCCGACTATTAAGACTGATCTCCAAAACGGCAATAAATTGATTTGGCGTTTTGGCGCATCATTTGATTATAGTAATCGAGATAGTAATAAAGTATCACCATTACTTGGCCTTACACTAAGTAATTCTGATGCTGCTGGAACAACTAATTATTCGATTGAGTATGCTGCAGCATCCCAGGTTCCTGGTTATACGGTTTTGAATTCCAAAACGAGCGGTTTATTCGGCGGCAATCCATTTCTTGGGCGCGAAATAGCGAAACAATTGTCCTTATCAGTCGAGCGAAATTCCGATGATTGGCGGCTTAGGGCGACCCTTTTCAATCGCCATGATGATGATCTCGTTGATTGGACTTATGCCACGGGAGCACCATTTTCTCGACAAGCTAATTCCGTGGATATAAAAGTCATTGGCCTTGAGACTTTTGTTATTAAAACTTGGGAATCGATCGATCTTATAATTGGCTATACAGCACTTCATAAAGATGCTGATTACGGTTTGGCGCAGGTGGATGCCAGCTTCTATGCGCTCAATTTTGCGAAGCATCGTGCTACGCTTTCGCTTGCTTATCGATTTGCAAAAGCTTTTGAATTACGAATTGATAATGGGTATCGAATTCAAGAAGACAATCCATTACGAACTGGTGATGATTCGACCTTTCTCTCGTCAGCTTCATTAAACTGGTTGTCGCCTAGAAATAAAAGGTTTGGCGCGACCTTGGTTGTTGATAACGTGACTGATTCTGAGTATCAGCCGTTTCCAGGTACACCGGCGAGTGGTCGTCAAGTGAGCCTAAGTGCTCGCTATACTTGGTAATTGCATTTTATTCATACCAATGCTTCACATGCTGGATATTTGTTAAAGGTTATGCCTATCTTAAGGGCGATATCTGAATAAAATTTAATAAGATTAATTAATAGTATGAATTTACTAAGTAATCCAACATCTCGTTTATTCATTGGTGCTGCATTGATCAGTTTGTCTGCTGTTTGGGTGCAGCTAGTCGATATATCACCATCAGCCAGTGGCTTTTATCGAGTGCTGATCGGGGGGTTGGCTCTTTCGATATTTCTTTTGGTGACTTGCAGGCAATTGCGTTTATCGAAGCGACATTGGTTGTTGTTCGTTGTTGCGCCTGCATTTCTCGTACTCGACCTCTGGTTCTGGCATCGCAGTATTGTTGTTATTGGCCCAGGGTTGGCAACATTACTAGCCAATTTTCAGGTTTTTATTATGATGATTGTTGGCGTTATTTTTTTGCGTCAGATGCCTACTCCGACTCAGATGTTGGCGGTACCACTTGCTCTTGTTGGCTTGAGTATGATCGTTGGGTTTGACTGGAGCGCCCTTCCAGGAGATTACAAATATGGTGTAGTCCTTGGACTACTGACCGCGCTTGCCTACGCTTGTTACCTTTTGACGCTGAGAAAAATTCGTAGTGTTTCAACTTATCGTGTGCCTTCACGTGAAGTGGCTGTCGTGTCGATGATTGCGGCGGCAATTATGGCGATAATTGTTATTGTGGAAGAAGGTTCAATTGTTATTCCTTCTAATGAAGATTTGGGTTGGCTCATCGCCTATGGAGTTTTCTCCCATTGTTTGGGTTGGCTTTTCATCGTTAGTAGCCTTTCTGAGGTTTCGACTGTCCAAGCTGGTCTTGCATTACTGCTGCAGCCAACATTGAGTTTCGTCTGGGACATTTTATTTTTTGATCGGCTTATGACTGGCATTGAGGTTTCTGGCGCAGTTATTGCACTTACTGCCATCTATTTTGGGTCTCGGACGACGTCAAAACAGCTTTAACACATTTGGCATAATCTCAATTTCAAAATTTGTTTGTGGCGCTTGAATTTCGCCATCTAGCTGAGCTGGTATGGGTGTTTCTGCCCTGATCAATAAGTGAGTTATGCTTTTATGAGTTACTTCAGGTTCTTCGATATGTTTGCCATTCATAAGTTTTGGCAGTAAAGATAGTATTCGTCTCCTTGTCAATGGTTTAGTGATCAAGAGTTCGAGTCGTCCGTCAGTATTATTTGCCATAGGAGCTATGTGAAATATACCTCCCACCCAAGGGCCGTTGCTAATCGAGGCGAGTGTGACGGGACCTTTCCAAGAAAATCCATCAGATTGGATCTTTAGGTTAGGACTCACGATTCCGCCGATCATAGTTTTGAGTATTGCCGGTAAGTAAACAAACCTTCCTATAGGAAGAAGAATGGACTCTGCAACATATGTTGTTTTGGCATCAAATCCGATTCCTGCACCATTGGCAAAAAATCGGTTATTGAGTCGTCCTATATCAATCGTTTTCTGTATTTTACCGCCAGCGATTCGGCTTGCTAACTGTCTTGTTGCATACTCCCAATCTAAAGGGATGTCGACGGACTTGGCAAAGTCGTTACCAGTTCCAATAGGAATTATGCCCAATGCTACGTTGCCACCAGATTGCATTATGCCATTTACAGCTTCGTGAATACTGCCATCACCACCGGCAACAATTACTTTCGTTGCTCCATGTTCAATATAGCGCAATACGCTTGCCTCCAAATCACCACGTGATTCACTTACATATAAAATCACTTCAATACCACTGTTTTTAAGCAGTTCAATTATTCGTGTTTGGCGTAGGGTAGCGCGACCTCGATTAGCAGTCGGATTAAGAAGTAGGTGTACTGTGTTGGCTTTCATGTACCGATGCTACAATGTAAATCACTCTTCTCGCAAAAAAAGGCAAGCAGAAATGCTGGAGTTGGGCGTCAAATTTTTAATTAGTTATTTTCTTGGCTCTTTGATGGGTGCGATGATCATAGGTCGATTAAGAGGTGGCGTGGATATACGAACTATGGGCAGTGGCAACGCTGGAGGCACGAATGCTTTGCGGACGCAGGGAGTATGCTTCGCTATTGGTGTTGTTGTTATCGACATCGGTAAGGGCATAATCGGTGCGGGTATAGTCCCTGAGTTGAATATTCCATTTGTCACTGAAGACCCTATGATTTCGAGGACATGGCTTAAAATCTGTTGCTCTTTCGCTGTAATTTTTGGTCATGTTTGGCCTATTTATCATAAATTTAAGGGTGGCAAAGGCGCTGGAACATTTATCGGTACTTTAGTTGTCCTTAATCCAAATCTAATAATTGGTATGTTGCTCGTTTGGGCGTGTATTCTTATTACATCAGGGTTTGTAGGTCTTGCCACCATGAGCGCAGCAATTGCTTTGCCAGTTTATCTTGGTGTTTTTGTATTACCTGAGGAGCAAGCATTTTTTATTTACACGATGGTGATCGCAGTATGCATAATTTTCTGGCACCGTGAAAATATTCAACGTATGTTTGATGGAGCTGAACATCGTAATAAGTCCCTGATGATTTTCAGTCGAAAGTGCTTTGGTTCTAGCAATGAGAAGCCTTGACACTAATAAAATTCTGGAATTTGCTACAGACTCGATGCGTACGCGATTAGCATTTATCAAAGTTTTCGATGAGATTCCGTCTACTAATAGTTATCTGATGGGTATTGAGTCACCGAATTTGGGTGGAATGAGTGTTGCTGTAACAACGAATCAAACTGCAGGACGGGGGCGACATGGTAAAACCTGGAAGTCACCACCTGGAACTGGATTGTGTCTCTCAGTTGCTTATACATTTGCATCACAACTAGGCAATTTACCAGCTTTGACATTAGCTATCGGTATTGGAGTGACTGATGCGCTTAGAGATCTAAATATTAAAGGTGTAAAACTCAAATGGCCGAATGACCTTGTGGCATCAGGTGGTAAGCTTGGTGGTATTTTGACTGAGGTTCGACAGCAGTCTGCAAGTACGGTCACTGTGGTTACCGGAATTGGTATAAATGTGAATCTATCTAGTAATGTCGATTTTGGCATTGAAAAGGATTGGGCCCCAAAAGTGATTGACTTAAAAAGTATCTGCAATGACCTTCCAAGTAATAATCAATTGATTGGTCAATTTATAAATTACTTATTGAAAACGTTTAGCGATTATGAAGCGTCCGGTTTCGCATCGTTTGTGGAGCGCTGGTCAGAGCTTGATTGGCTTCTTGGTCGAGAGATAACAGTCGTTACCAATGATAATCAATTCTTCGGACTTGGTGCGGGCGTTGCAGATGATGGTGCTCTCCTAATCGATACACAACAGTTTGGAATTTGTAAAGTCACTTCAGGAACTATCTCGATAGATCAGACACAAGGTGGGCTAAAGTGAGTGCCCTATTATTAGACGTTGGTAATTCCCATCTTAAGTGGGGAGTGCTCAATGAAAATAATATCGATCAAATGGGCAGTGTATCGCAGGAAAAAATTCGTCAACAGGGTTTGGCTGCTCTTACTAGAAAATTACCGCGCCGAGTCGAATCGGTTTGTATTAGTAATGTTGCAGGAACTAATTTCGGTACACGGTTATCTGGTGTAATTGGTATACACTGTAATGTCGATGTACATTTTGCACGCAGTGAAAAATGTGGCTGGGGAGTCACAAACAGCTATAAGCAACCGCGATTGCTTGGCGTGGATCGATGGGTCGCGATGGTTGCTGCGTGGGCTGAGCTTAAATCATCATGCTTAATTGTAGATGCTGGAACAGCTGTGACATTGGATGCTATAAACGATAATGGATTTCATATTGGCGGGCAGATTATTCCCGGAGTTGAGACGATGTTGAGCTCTCTTTCATCTGCGACTATTGGTATTTCGCCTTTGAAAATACCTATGAAGCGATCAGCAGATCAGCTAAAAATATTCGGTCAGAATACCAAAGAAGCCATTCATGAGGGTACGCAAAACGCAGTTTTAGGATTAGTAGAAAGAGCAATTCGAATGTTGCAGTCAAATGGTTATGATTCAACAGTGATTTTGACTGGTGGTGGTGCGAAAGATATTTTTGAGGCTTTTAATGAGAAATCATTGTATCGTCCGAATCTCGTTCTACATGGATTGGCGCATATGTTGGAAAACGATAAATGAAGAGCTTTCTACCTTCTAGCAAGATATATTTTAGGCAGTGTGTATAGGGAGAATTTAATTACTGGTAGGTTGCAGTTTTCCCAAAATGCCTTCAAAATCGCGACCCTTCGAGAATGTCTTCTGTAAAATCAAAGCCGGCGTAGCTCAGTTGGTAGAGCAACTGATTTGTAATCAGTAGGTCCCGTGTTCGATTCATGGTGCCGGCACCAAATAATTAAAAAAATACGGGTCCTTAATCATGCGGCCCGTTTTTTTTGAAAAAGTCGCCCTAATGGTTCTCTAAATTGGTCAAACAATACTGCGACTATTATCACTAGACCAGTGATGATGCGTTTAGATGGCTCTGAAACGCCAAGCTGTGCTAAGCCAGCCTGCATCACAGCAATAATCAATACACCAAGAAAAGAATTAACCACTGAGCCTCGTCCACCGGATAAACTGGTGCCACCGATAACTACTGCAGCAATCGCAGCAAGCTCCAATCCAATGCCTGCGTTTGGATCCGCCGATTGCAAATAACCCAATTGAAAAATGCCACCAAGGCCCGCTAATAATCCGGCGAGTGCGAAAACTAGAACTTTCCAAAATAAAGGATTTACACCGGACAGTCTTACAGCTTCTTCATTGGTCCCGATCGCTATCATGTAACGACCAAACAATGTCTTACTAAGAACCCATTGCGCTATGACGACAACCAGAATAGCGGCTATTAATGCAGCGGAGATGCCAAGGCCAGCGATTGGTGAGCCTATGAATCCTACTGACTCACCTAAATATTTAGTCTCAGAATTAGTGACTAAATATGCTCCGCCTCTGGCTATTTCCAGCATGCCTAACGTGACTACGAAAGAAGGAATCCTCCATTTGGCACTAACAAATCCATTAGCGGCTCCACAGGCTAAACCTACTAATAAAGCGCTTATAAGAGCAATTGCTATGGATGTTTGTTGATCTATAATAAGAACACCCATTACAGCAGCACACAATGCCATCACGGAACCAACAGAAAGATCGATGCCTGCAATTAGTAAAACGAAGGTCATACCTACTGCGATTACTGTTAGGGCTGGAATTTGATTAACAAGCGTGCGAAACGTAACAGCCGAAAAAAAATATTCGCTCATTAGCCCAAAGAAAAGGATTAGCACGATAAGTACAGCTACGAGACCTAGGGAATTCCAGGGCAATCGTATGTGCGATTTGGACTTAGGTTCTAGCATTGGTAGTTTCCAATTGATTGCCTTCAGATGAATAAAAGCAGAAGCTCGCTTCAAGTAATTTTTCTTCACTAAGCTCATCAGCATTGAATATTCCAGCTAAGCGCCCATTGGACATTACAGCAATGCGATCTGATACCTTAAGCAACTCTTGAGTTTCGCTTGATACGACTATTATTGCTTTTCCCATAGCAGCAAGTTCTCGTATTAATGTCTGGATTTGACTTTTTGCTCTCGCATCCACGCCTCTACTGGGTTCATCAAGCAGCAAAATAGAAAATTCTATCGCTAGCCAACGCGCTAGCAATGCTTTTTGTTGATTACCACCGCTTAGTGATGAAATTGGTTGTTGAGAAGAATTATATTGAATGCCGAGCTTTTTTTTCATTGACATTGCAAGGTCTTGTTCAGTGGATTGATCAACTAAACCAAGTTTACTAGTCAACCTATCGAGTATAGCAAATGAAATATTTTTACTAACAGAATGACTTAGTAATAATCCTTGAGACTTACGATCCTCAACCAACATGCCGATGCCATGAGATATTGCTTCAGTCGGCGATTTCATGATTCGTTGTACCTTAAATTCATCTGATGCAAGTCGTATGTAACCAGCATGAGCCTGGTCAGCTCCAAAAATTGCTCGCAGTAGCTCAGTTCTTCCTGAACCAATTAATCCACCGATACCAAGAACTTCACCTGCACGTAAATTAAAGCTGATGTCCTCAAAACCACTATCACCACCAGATTGATTCTTGGTACGTCGTGAAAAATTCTCAACTTTTAGCAAAGTTGAATCACTTTGAACGCATGGTTGACTGATTGACTCTTTTTTATCGATACTAGTTGATTCATCTCCTGCCATTAATTGCACCATGCGGTCTGTACTAATGTCAGTAGTCGCTTCAGTAGCTACTAACTCGCCATCACGAAGAATAGAAACTCGGTCAGCTATGCGGCTCATTTCGTCCATACGATGCGATATATAAATAACACCGATACCTTGTTTCTTGAGTTGTATTATTTGTTCGAATAATAAGTCAATTTGTGGGCCAGTTAATGCTGAAGTTGGTTCATCCAAAATCAATAGTTTAATGTTTCGTTGCAACACACTTGCTATTTCAATAAGTTGTTGCTGCCCAACACCAAGCTGAGATAACGGTTGGGCTGGATCAATATAGTTTAGACCAACGGTCTGTAGTGCTTTTATCGCGCGCTGCTGAATAGCCTGATGTTGAACAATACCGAAGCGATCTGACATTGAGCGAAAATACAGATTTTCAGCGACACTGAGTGTCGGGAAGAGATTAAGCTCCTGCATAACCATGCAGATTCCCAAAGTTTCAGCCGCCTGTAATGAACTAGGAGTATAAGGCTGACCACAATATTCAAAACTTCCACTATCTGCCGTATAAATTCCGCTGATAATATTACAAAGGGTGCTTTTGCCAGCTCCATTACTGCCTAGAAGAGCATGTACCTCACCTTTTTGCAGCTCAAAATTTAGGTTTTTTAGGACAGGAACCGCAAAGGATTTGTTTAAATTTTTAATCTGTAATAACACCAGATTTATTTGGCAACTATTAGATCAACCGGAGTTATGATGTTTTCAGGAATAACACCGCTATGCAAAATCTGCAGAGCATATTCAATACCATATACCGCTAGTTCATCACCATGCTGATCTATTGTTGCCAGTAATTCACCAGATTGCACAAGATTGTTAGCTGCAGAAAGATTATCAAAGCCAACAACTAGTACATCACCTGTTCGACCAGCTTGACGCACAGCCGCAACAGCTCCAAGTGCCATACTGTCATTAGAACAAAGTAAAGCTTTCAGATTTGGATTTTCCGATAATATAGCTGCTGCTACGGTAGCTGATTTGGCTGATTCCCAGTCGGCTGATTGAATACTGATAATATTAAGGCTAGATTCTGTCATGGCATCTTCAAACCCAGCTTGACGCTGTTGCGCGTTGTAAGCTCCAGGGAGACCGCCAATAATAGCGACTTCATCGCCAGCATTGAGATATTTTGCCACTTCTAGTCCGACAAGCTTCGCTCCTTCGCGATCGGCTGGACCAACGAACGGTACTGACATACCCATCTGTTGTAATACATCTTGATCGAAGCGGTTATCAATATTGACAACAACTATGCCTTGGTCGATAGCCCGCTTAACAACAGGCAGCATTCCTTTAGAACTAACGGGTGCCAATACGAGAATATCAACTTGTGCAGCCATCATTTGCTCTACTAGCGAAACTTGTTGCGCTAAATCACTTTCATTTTTAGTTCCATTGACAATTAATTCATATTTTTCTGCATTCTCTAGTTGGTGGGCCTTGGCGCCTTCCATCATATTTATAAAATATTCATTTGCTAGAGATTTCATAACCAGCGCAACTCGAGCAGGTTGTGATTTTGAAGTGCTGGATTCGTTTTCCATATCTTTTTCTGAGCTGCAAGCCGACAGTACTGCGGTCAAGAGCAATCCAAGTATCAAATTTCGGTCAAATCTAATTCGCGGCATTTTTGTCTCTCATTAAGTTATTGTGTTTTGCTTAAATTATAAAGCCATATTAATCAGATAATTACTTATTTATAAAAAAATATAGACAATTAAGTTAATTTATAGATTAACTATCTGTGCTTGCTAGTAAATTGTCGAGTTTTTAAATAAAAAATTTCTCAAATAATTTTATTCATCTAAGGTGAACGCTACTAGCATTCCTCCTTGAACGGGCTTCATTTTTGATCCTCCAGCAGAAATTACTACATATTGCTTACCGTCAACAGCATAAGTGCTTGGTGTTGAATGGCCATCAAAAGGTAAACCATGCTCCCAGAGAATTTCACCAGTCTCCTTATCAAAAACTCTGAATTTTTCATCTGAAGATGCCCCTATAAATATGAGTCCTCCAGCAGTTACGATTGGCCCGCCATAATTTTCAGTTCCAGTGATAGGTATACCGCGCTTTGTCAATTCCTTGTATTCCCCCAATGGCACTGTCCATTTGATTGTGCCTGTATTGAGATCAACGGCATTTAGCGTACCCCAAGGTGGCTTGATTGCAGGGTAGCCTTCATTGTCATTGAATCGTTGAAAACCACGGAATGTATATGGCACAAGGTCACAAGAAGAGCAAAAATAACTCAAACTCGGCTTTTCTTCGCCGCTAATTTCTTTTTCTTTTATCTTAGAAACTGGGATCGTAAAATCAAACTGCTCTGGAGTGTCGTTTGTTTCTAAACCAAAGATAAAATTAATAATTGCATTTTGTCGGTCTTCTGGTAAATGATTAAATGCGGGCATGCGTCCTACTCCATGAGTAATGAGCTGCTTCAACATATCTTTGTCCAAACGATCGGAAATATTAGTTAGGTCTGGGAAGCCATCTGATGGACTTCCTCTAAGGTCGGTTCCGTGACAAGCAGCACAACTGATACGATAAAAGCTTTCTCCATAGGACAATGGGCTTCCATCTGGATTTTTGGTTGGAATAAGTTGATAAAACCATGGAATTTCATTGACATTTACATATAAAATTCCATCGGGATCAGCAGCAGAGCCTCCCCATTCCATTCCTCCATCGTAACCAGGGAAGATAATGGTTTGCTTAGTGCTTGGAGGCGGATAGGAGCCATAGCTTCCTAATTCATTCAATACATTTTCAGTGATTAATTTAGCTGCAGGAGATATGTTTGAAATATCATTCTCTGTGTATTTCTGACGCGTTAAAGCTGGTGGTTTAGTGGGGAACGGCTGAGTTGGCCAAGTTTTAATTCCATCAATTTTAGACTCTGGAACTGCTCGTTCTTCTATTGGCCAAAGAGGTTCACCTGTAACTCGGTCAAATACAAATAACAATCCCATTTTCGTTCCTTGGGCAAGGACGTCCACTTTTTTTCCTTCATGTTGAACTGTCAGTAAAGTGGGGGGAGTGGGAAGATCTAAGTCCCATAGGTCGTGATGTACTAATTGTTGGTGCCATAATCGCTCGCCTGTGTTTGCGTCTAAAGCGACGACAGAATTCGCAAATAAATTTTCGCCATAACGGTCAGCTCCATAAAAATCTGGGCCCGCAGTTTCTGTTGATGCATAAACAATTTCTCGCGGTACATCAATCGCCAGGCCAGACCAATCAGAAGCGCCACCAGCTTTATCTAAATAGTTCTCTGGCCAAGTCTCCGAGCCTGGCTCACCTGGCCTTGGTAGGGAATGAAAGATCCATTTACGCTTCCCTGTTTTTAGATCAAATGCTCTTATTGCGCCAGGTATATTTTCGGGAACATTTGAACCAATAATAAAAGTATCCTTGTAAACATGTCCTGGCGTATTTAGATAAGTATTGGGTTTACCTTCGACATCCAATTCTTCACCTAAATGTATCCAACCACCTTTTCCAAAAGAAGTTACTAATTGGCCTGTAGCAGCATCTAATGTGTATAAATAACTTCCTTTCATGGTGAGGATGCGTCCATGATCCCCATCTTTCCAATACATTACTCCACGCGGAATTAACTCGGCTAATGGACCATGAACATCGGACGGATCAAACGTCCAAATGTGCTCTCCTGTAGCTCCATCTAGGGCAGTTACTATACTGAGTGGGGAGGTGGTATATAGTTTCCCATCAATTATTAGATTATTGACCTGATAATGTCCGTCATCTCCAGTGTCATAAGTCCAAGCGACTTTGAGTTTTTTAATATTTTTCTTGTTGATTTGGTCAAGGCTCGAATACTGATTGCTAGAAGGCCCTCCTAAATAATGAGCCCAATCAGCTCCAGAGCTTTCATATGGATCTGTTTTTTCGCAGCCAGAAAACGTTAAACCAAGAAAGCATATAGTAAGAAACTTTAGCTTCATGAATTGGAGAAAATGATTACTGGAAATGTGATTCATAACAATCCATAAATAATTAATGAAAGAAAGTCTAATATAACAATATTTTTGCAATATTTAAGATTATTCAGACCAAGATAGTTTAATTTGAGTGTCCGAATTAACTATTTGGTAGTGCAGCTAACTGCCTTGCAACACTGGATAAATAGCTATTTTTAGATAGTATTATTATTTCTATCTATCTATTATCGCTAATGAAGTCCCCAAGCAGCAAAAACTCTTTACTACGATTACTGCTTTTACGCCATGCTAAACCGATGTTGCGATAACTCTTGTCACTTAGAGGGTGCATACGTACCTGAGTATTACGTAGTAATGAACTATCACGTGCCATCTCCGGAAGAAAAGTGATTCCTAGATCTGCATCTACCATCTCAACTAGTGTTAATAAGCTGCTCGCACCAAAGCGACGAACTTTCTGAGTTTTACGTATTTTACATGCAGTCAATGCATGATCACGCAAGCAGTGGCCATCCTCGAGTAACAACACGCTATCTGTTTCAAGTCGATTGAAGCGATAGTTTTTTGGGTCAACTCGATTGGTATTTTGATGGTATGCTAAATAAAATTTATCTTGATATAAAACCTTTTGTTTCACACCTCGCATTTCCCATGGTAGAGCGAGTAATAGCAAATCCAGTTCGCCTTTCATTAAACGTTCATAGATGCGTTGCGTTTGATCCTCTATTAGGAAAAGACGCAGCTCTGGAAATGCCTTTCTAATTTTTGGAAGAACCGCTGGTAAAATAAATGGTGCAATTGTCGGAATAATGCCAAGCCGTAATTCTCCGCAGAGGGGCTTATTGTTGTCTTGTGCTATTTCTATAAGACTTTCTATATCTCTCAATACAAGTTTTGCTTGAGATGCAATTTCTTGGCCTACTACCGTTATTGTTACGCTTCGATTTGTTCGGTCAACGAGTCGATTTTCGAGTATTGATTCGAGTTCTTGAATAGCATTACTAAATGCAGATTGTGAGACAAAGCATCTTTCTGCCGCTCGGCCAAAGTGCAGTTCATCGCAGAGTGCGAGAAAGTAAATCAGTTGCTTTATGGTAGGTGATTTGATGATATATAAAATAGCATAAAATAAGATAAATAATCTATTTTCCAGCTAATAAAAAAACCCATATTATCTGTCTACAAAGAAGATCTTTGGCATGCTTCATACCATGCAGTCTTGATACCAATTTTTTTGGAGAAAAATTTTGAAAAACCTTGAAGGACAAAGAGTTCCTGATGTGACATTTCGGACTAGAAGAGAGCATGAATGGGTCAATGTAACATCCGCAGAAATATTTGATGGAAAAACTATTGTTCTATTTTCATTGCCTGGTGCATTTACACCCACTTGTTCGTCCTCCCATGTGCCCCGTTACAATCAATTAGCTCCCCAGTTTCATGCTAATGGTGTTGATGATGTTATTTGTATGTCAGTAAATGATGCATTTGTAATGAATGAATGGAAGCGCAGTCAAAATGCTGATCGGGTTTTTTTTCTTCCAGATGGAAAAGGCGAATTCACAGAAAAGATGGGCATGATCGTTGACAAAGAATACGAAGGATTTGGGAAGCGCTCATGGCGTTATTCGATGCTAGTACGTGATGGCGTTGTGGAACAAATGTTTATCGAGCCAGAAGAGCCCGGTGATCCCTACGGTGTATCTGATGCAGATTCTATGCTTGCCTATCTCGCACCTGAATATTCCAAACCTTATGACGTTACTGTGTTTTCTCGACAGGGCTGTGAATTTTGTTTCCGTGCAAAAGGCTTATTAAATGATGCAGGGATCGAATTCGAGGAGTTACTCTTAAATCGCGATTATACAGATCAGACTCTGCGTGCTGTATCGTCTCAAATTACCTATCCTCAGGTATTTATAAATGGCCAACATGTAGGTGATTCTGATCGGTTGGCTGTTTGGCTTGAAAAAAAGCGGATGACATGATCTAAATCACCATTTAAATAATGACTTTACAATTATGCGATGTTTGTTAGTTAAGAAATATTGGAGCTAGTTTATAGGCAACTGTAGAAACTAGAGCGACACTGATAAGGTTCAAAGCAAGTCCCGCTCGAGCCATGCGTGGGACGGTTAGCATCCCAGATCCAAATACAATAGCATTGGGAGGAGTTGCAACCGGTAGCATGAATGCGCAGCTGGCCGCGAGTGTCACTGGAACCGCTAAAACAATTGGATCATATCCAGATTCAATTGCTATCGCCCCAACAACGGGAAGAAACGTGGCCGTTGTTGCAGTATTGCTAGTCAATTCCGTTAGAAAAATGATTAAAGTTGCGGCAATGATAATGAGCACGATTAGCGGCAAAGTACCAACAGCCTGAATGCTGCCACCAATCCATTGAGCTAATCCGGTCTTCGACACGGCAGTTGCTAGAGTCAGACCGCCTCCGAATAATAAGAGGACACCCCATGGTAATTGCTCCGCATACTTCCATCGCAATAATGCAGGGTCCGATTTATCTCCGCTCGGCACAAGAAATAGTAAGATTGCTCCCGCTATCGCGATTAGAGAGTCGTCTAATGCTTCAAGTCCAGGTATTTTAATTAGTAGGGGTCGAAGTATCCAAGCAGCCGCCATCATCAAAAATATGATCGCTACTCTGATTTCTGGAACTGTGATTGATCCCATCTCAAGCTGCATTGATCGAAGTGTCGAAATCCCTTCATCTGAAGTAGTGAAGTCGACCTTGAATACCCAGCGAGTTAGAACGACCCACGCCAGAGGAAGCATTAATGCGGACAATGGTAAGCCTAACATCATCCAGTTTGCGAAATTTATACTGGTGCCATAGTTTTCGAGCATGAAGGCAGCGAACATTATATTCGGCGCGGTCCCGACAAGTGTCGCTATACCGCCAATTGTCGCTCCATAGGCAACGCCAAGCAGTAGTGAAAACTGAAAATCCTCCCTGCCTTTTGCATCTAGGCTAACGACCGTTTTTTGTATTACAGTGATGATAGATATAGCGATGGGTAATAGCATCATCGCGGTGGATGTATTTACTACCCACATGGAGATTAAAGCGCTGGCGAGCATGAATGCGCCGACAATCGATCTACCGTTACCGCTGGCATATTGCAATACTTTCAGGGCCATCCGTCGATGCAGGTTCCAGCGCTGCATCGCAAACGCGACAATGAAGCCACCAAGGAAAAGGAAGATAACCTTATTTGCATAAGGTGGAACCGTATCCTCTATGGAAGTTACTCCGAGCATTGGAAAGAGAACAATTGGCAACAGTGCAGTAACGGCAATAGGTACAGCTTCCGTTGCCCACCAGACAGCCATGAGAGTTCCAATAGCAGCGGTGAACCAAGCTTTTTGTTCCAGGCCAACGGGCGCTCCGACAAACAGCATTATTGCTAGTAAGGTCGGACCCAAAAGTATTCCGATTTTCTGACTAGTCCTTTGACCATCAATTATTGCGGAGTCGATCATTGATAGAGCTTTATTAATTAAGATGTAGGTAAGGCTACCTTTTCCCGGTTGCGAAGTCGTCGTTTTTTAAGGATTAAATCAACTACGCTCTAAATGTAGTGTTTTTCTCGTCTTCTAATACTATATATAGTAGTATTTAGTGTGTATCTACTTGGTACGCATGGAGATGAGATATAGAAAGGCAAAGTCCACAAGATGCCATGCTAATTGTATGA
>JAQWOA010000052.1 GCA_029246105.1 Woeseiaceae bacterium
ATGGACGCCAAAGGATAAACTGAAAGCGGTGGATAATATCAGCTTTGATCTGTATCCCGGTCAGACCCTTGGGGTGGTCGGGGAAAGCGGCTGCGGCAAATCCACTTTAGCGCGCGCGATCATTCGTATGCTTCCGGCGGAAACGGGCCAAGTGCTTTGGCTGGGGCAAGATTTACTCACCACAAGCGATGCTGCGATGAAAGAAAAGCGCCGCGATCTGCAAATGATTTTCCAAGATCCACTAGCCTCACTTAATCCGCGAATGACAATTGGTGAAATTGTTGCAGAACCACTCAAAACACACTTCCCACAAATGAGCAAAGACGAACGTAGCGCAAAAGTACGACAAATAATCAAAAAAGTTGGAATCTCGCCCAATTTAATTAACCGTTACCCACATGAGCTTTCAGGTGGCCAATGTCAACGAATCGGAATAGCAAGGGCATTAATTATTAGCCCCAAACTAATCATCTGTGATGAACCAGTCTCAGCGTTAGATGTTTCAATTCAGGCACAGGTGATTAATTTGTTAATGGAGTTACAAAACGAGCTAGGTCTTTCGTTAATATTCATTGCGCATGATCTGAGTGTAGTAAAATATATTTCTGATCATGTAATGGTCTTATACCTAGGCAATATCGTAGAACTTGCCCATAGCAAAGACTTTTATGATCGTCCATTGCATCCTTATGCTCAAGCATTAATTGCCTCTGTGCCAGTGCCGGATCCTACGGCACTCAAAAAATCACAAAATAAGTTAATTACAGGTGAGCTACCATCACCAATCAATCCACCTTCAGGTTGCGTCTTTCACACTCGATGCTGTCATGTGACAGATATTTGCACGAAACAAAAACCTGCAGCAGATACACTAAATAAAAATCGTTTGGTTGCCTGTCACCATTGGCGACAAATCAATGCTGGATAAGCTTTATCTTTTTTTTAAAAAAATACAGTGTGGCGTTAGATGATCAACCAAAGCGGCCAGTAACATAATCTTCAGTAAGACGATGTCCTGGGTTGGTAAAAATCTTATCGGTCGCGTCGACTTCAATGAGCCGGCCAAGTTAAAAGCTATCATCTGTCGAATCTGCTCTTCGTCCTCAACCACTAATATGCATTTAGAAGGCATTATAAGAATGTAACCTATCGTTCATGTATTTTAAATCATCAGATCAAGTAAAAATTTCATTTGTATGACAAACTTATGAATAAAATGTTACACGTTCCTTTCTCCTTTAAGGTAAATACATGAGAGAACATCAAGAATCTGGTTTTTTACAATCGATGATCTGTTTCGGTGGTGTCATTATGATTATCATCGTCGGGCTACTATGGCTCGAAATCAGTCTACATAGTCTTATGCTGATTGCACTCATATGGGTTGCTTGCCACTCAATAAGCCTCGGTTTCAGATTCCCAGAAATTAAAACTGCGATGATCTCCGGCATAGAAAAAGGCCTTGGGGCCATCTTTATCTTTTTTCTAATCGGTGCTTTAATCGCCGCGTTGATTGAGAGTGGAACAATCGGTGGCCTTATTTACTACGGTTTGGATATCCTGCATCCGAGCATTTTCCTACCAGCTGGTTTAGTCCTATGTAGCCTCATGTCACTCGCAACCGGTACAGCATGGGGAACAATAGGAACCCTCGGTGTTGTCTTAATGGGTTTGGGTGATGCGCTAGGCATTCCGCTGCCGCTGATCGCTGGTATGGTCGTCTCTGGCGCAAGCTTCGGTGATAAAATGTCACCTGTGTCTGATACAACTAATCTCGCCGCCATGAGTGCTGGCACAGACCTCTACTCTCATATTAGGTCGATGCTATATACGACCGTTCCTACTTATGTCATTTGCCTTATCATTTATACATTCATTGGATTGAACTATAGCGTGCATACCATCTCTGCACAGGAGCTGATCGATCTAAAGCAATATATCGCAATCGAGTTTTGGATCGGACCACTCACGCTGTTGCCATTAATCGTACTGCTTGGCCTCAGTCTTAAACGAGCACCGGCGGAAGTTAGTATGCTCGGTAGTGTCGCTACTGCAATCGTACTCGCTGTCGTCATACAGGATCGATCTATATCTGAGGTACTAAACAGCCTTAACAGCGGCTATAAAGCGAATACAGGACTAGAGAGCTTAGATGTGATTCTAACCCGGGGGGGAATGCAAAGCATGATGTGGACTATGTCACTCGCGCTTCTTGCACTATCACTTGGTGGTCTGCTTGATCGTGTGGGCTTCGTCCGAGTACTAATGAGCGGATTGCTTATACGTATCAAACGCGCCGCAACTTTAATGACTGCCACTATTGGCGCAGGTATCGTTGCCAATATGAGCATGGGGGAGGGATACCTTTCCATTATCTTTGGCGGGCAAATATTTAAGAAGTCCTATGAAGAGCATAATCTCAAGAAGCATATGCTGTCACGAACCCTCGAAGAAGGCGCAACACTCAGTACAACGTTGATCCCCTGGACTACCTCTGGTGCGTTCGTTACGGGAGTTCTTGCGATATCACCGTTGGATTTCGCCCCATGGGCATTCTTTAACTACATCAACCCAATACTATCCATTGTCCTTGCCTATATCGGTTTTGGAATTTTTCGAAATCGTAAATGATTGATATCAATAGATATTATATCGAAACTCAATCCCTAAGTAATTAGTGCTGCTTCAGACGACTAAATCTATTTTTAACTTTTCACCGTCGCCAAAAATTCTCTTATAACGATTTACTTCTTCTTTAGGGCCCATCGCTTTATTAGGGTTGTCTGAAAGTTTTACTGTTTTCTTTCCATTTGCAGCTACTGCCTTGCAAACCAACGAAAAAGGCTCCAAGGTTTTATCTGGAATAAGCCCCCTGAAATCGTTTGTCATTAATGTGCCCCAACCAAATGCTAATTTAGCTTTATTTTTAAATTTATCATTCAACTCTTTTATTTTAGGAACGTCTAAACCATCAGAAAAAATAAGTAGCTTCTCTTTTGGATTCTCCCCTCTTGATTTCCACCAATCAATTGCGATTTCAGCGCCTTTAATAGGGTCGCCAGAATCTACTCTTATACCAGTCCAATCGTTCATCCATGAAGGTGCATTTTCTAAGAAATTTTTAGTTCCAAAAGTATCTGGTAAGATAATTAAAAGTTTTCCGTCATGCTCTTCTTGCCAATCTTGAAAAACTTTATAAGGAGCCTGAAGAAGTTCAGAATCACTTTTTGCTAATGCAGCATAAACCATCGGAAGTTCATGGCCGTTAGTGCCAATAGCTTCAACTTCACGCCTCATCGCTATTAGACAATTAGACGTACCTGTGAAGTTTGATCCAAGGCCTTCCTGCATTGCTTGCACACACCAGTCTTGCCATAGAAAAGAATGACGTCTTCGTGTGCCAAAATCTGCAATTGATAAATCATCGAGATTCTTTAAATCTTTAATTTTCTCCCACAGTTTTGTCATCGCTTGAGCATATAATACTTGCAGCTCAAATCTACCCATACCGCGGAGAATCGCTCTACTGCGTAATTCCATAATAATTGATAATGCTGGAATTTCCCAAAACATTACTTCGGGCCAACTACCTTCAAATGAAAGTTCATATTGATTGCCAGTACACTCTAAATGGTAAGGAGGAAGTCTTAAATTTTCAAACCACTCCATAAAATCAGGCCTAAACATCTGTTTTTTTCCATAAAACGTATTGCCCCTTAGCCAAGTACTTTCTCCACGAGTCAATCTTAGTGTACGAACATGATCTAATTGTTCTCTGAGTCTACTTTCATCAATTATTTTGGCGATGGGGACGTGATCTGATCTATTAATTAAGCTAAAAGTTACTTCAATATTTGGTTTATTTTTAAATACTGATTGGCACATTAATAATTTATAGAAATCTGTATCCAATAAAGACCTTATTATTGGATCAATTTTCCATTTTCTATTGTGAACTCGTGTAGCTATATCAACCATAGCTGCCCCTCCGAGACGATGGAGTATTTTATAAAGTTAATATTCATACGATTGAAAAACCTTACGATTGATCATTATTTACGATTACCTAATTCAAATAGTTTTTTTATTTTTATGGGTTCACTCTAGTGACATTCTTGAATATATAGTAAAGATATCAGTTCACAATAATTAATTACTTATAGCAGCACCCTCTCCTGCCCTCAAATAAACTCATATTTAATTTATTTCCAGATAGTCATTAATTTTTAATATGCGGACCTTGCTAGGAAAAAACCCAAATAGAAGTACCCTCTTGCGCATCTATAATAAGCCGTAATCAGGGCGCTCCATAACAACTAATAGCCTCAGATTGACATAGCTATGTTTGTGGTCTACTTTCATTTCCAGATGGTGCTCTAGAATATTAGAGTTAAGAGGGAATCCGGTGCAAATCCGGAGGTGTACCCGCAACTGAAAGCTAGGAGATGTCGGCCAGTCGAGCCACTAGGAGTTTGATTCCTGGGAAGGCGGCCAGCATTTGTGATTAGTAAGCCAGGAAACCTGCCATCGCGTCGTTCGTCCGAGGTCGGGATAACCTTTGGGGCCGGATTCACATTTTCCCGTGAAACGACAAGTCATTGGCTCGTCGCTCTGCTCTAGCAGTAATAGCCATAGTTGTCTCAAATCAGTCCAAGGTTGACGTCTTAGGGCTATGGGGAAATTCAAATTGTTTGAGAAACTTAGTATTTTTTGTCTTGCTATATTGACCAGTGGTGGTGTCTTTTCTGCAGAAAAATCTTCAAGCAACGAACCGACTGAAAATCTTATTGTTTATGGTGTGCGACTCCAGCAACCAACGACAGAAATTGGCTCGAGTGTATCCATCTTGACGGCGGATGATATCGAAGCATTGGGTTCAAACTTTGTGCTCGATGTGATCTCAACTCTACCTGGCGTAACAATCAACCAAAATGGTGCATTCGGTGGAGCGGCCTCAGTTCGTATTCGTGGAGCATCAAGCGAACAAACACTCGTAATTATTGATGATGTAGTTGTCAATGATCCAACTTCCCCAGGTGGTGGCTTTGATTTCTCAAGAATGGACCCATGGAATATTGAGCGCATCGAAGTACTGAAAGGCCCGCAGTCAACTCTATGGGGAACAGATGCTATGGGCGGTGTGATCAATATCGTTACAAAGCGTCCTGAAAATGAATTTAACCGTAGAGCTTTTATCCAAGCAGGATCATTCAACACGCTTCGAAGTGGCGCGGAGCTCAGTGCAGCAATGGATCATTACGACTTCCGGCTTGCGGCAACCAGCACTTCTTCTGATGGCATATCAAAAGCAGATAAGATCAATGGCAACACAGAAGAAGATGGGTATGACGCTAATACAGTTCATGCCGCTGCTGGAACTGAGCTTTGGGGTAATGCCCGCTTACAAGCTAATGCTCTATGGACTAATGCAAAATCTGATTTCGACAGTTATTCGTTTGGAGCGCAAGGCAATGTCGGTGATGGTGACGAATACAGCAAGACTGAAGAGGTTGCAGCCAATCTCAAACTGTTACTGCCCTTACTTAATGGCAAACTCGAAAGCATATTCCTCGCTGGGTACTCTGACATTGATAGAAAAAGCTTCAATGCTGGAATTCAAGGCTTTTCAAGCAAAGGCAACCGAAAGATTTTGCGTTATCAAGGTACGCTGAATATTAATGAAAGCAGCCGACTTGCATTCGGTGCTGAACAGGAAAAGAGTAAAGTAAATGATGATGACATCACGATAAACGGCTTATTCGCATTATACGAACTTCAAGTCCTTAATTCTGTGACTGTCAGTGCAGGTTTACGAAGTGACAACCATGATCGCTTCGAGGCGGTCACAACAGGGCGTCTTGCGGCAGCTTATAATCCAAATGATCAGATTACATTGCGTGCGAGTTGGGATGAGGGATTCAAATCACCCACTCTTTTTCAAACAACCTATTTCTGTTGCGGCGCGACATCGCCGAATTCGGAATTGAAGCCAGAAACATCTGAGGCCTTTGATATTGGCATAACTTTTCGAACTGCTGATAAGCGTGGAGGGATCGAACTAACCTATTTTGATCAAGATACTACAAATCTCATTAACTTCTCTTATGGCATTGGTGGATATGAAAATATCGCAGCGGCAAGCTCATCAGGCATCGAAGTTGGTAGTAATTATAGCTTTATGTCATGGCTTAATGCAGCCATTAGCTACACTTACATTAATGCAAAAGACGGTACTGGTACACCGCTCATCAGGGTGCCAAAACACTCAGGTGATTTGATTTTTTCATTCAATCCAAAAGGCCGCCTAAACGGTTCCTTGCATATCAAACACAATGGCGAAGAACAGGATCCGAATGGTGTTATCGATTCTTGGTCGCGTGTTGATATCACGAGTCGCTATGCAATTAGCGATAGTGTCAAAATATATGCACAAATAGAGAATCTGTTTGACAAGCAATATCAACAGATTATCGGCTACGGAACGCCTGGTATTTCTGGTCATCTTGGCGTGCATCTAAGGTTTTAATAAGCTAATGAAACATTCTTTCATCGCTGCCATATTACTTATAAATTTTGTTAGCGGCGTAACGCTGGCTGATTCAAATGCGAAGAGAATCGTCAGTCTTGATTTTTGTGCTGATCAATATCTTCTTAAAATGCTGCCTCGCTCGAGAATCCTCGCTGTATCACCAAATGCAAACAAACATTTTTCCTATATGCGTGATAGTGCGATCAATATTTCTACAGTACGACCAATTGCTGAGGATGTATTAGCTCTCAAACCTGACCTAATAATTCGCTCTTATGGTGGAGGCCCTCATGCCAGTAGATTTTTCAAACTCGCAGGCATTCCAGTATTGCAGATTCCGTTTACTAATAGCTTTGAAGATGTTCGTAATACAATACGACATATCGCAGATGGTTTGGGAGTAGAACAGAAAGGCGAGAAAATTATTTCTATAATGAACAGTCGTTTAAAAAATATTCGCAAATCAGACTCAAAAAAAATGGCGCTTTATATGACGCCGACAGGGGTTACTAGTGGAGCTGGTACACTTATTCATGAAATGCTCCAAGCTGCGAATCTTAAGAATTTCCAACGCCACCCAGGGTGGGGATTAATTCCGCTGGAGCGTCTTGCGTATGAGCAACCAGCCGTAATTGCTGCTGCATTTTTTACCGCAGAAGAAAATTACCTATCTATGTGGAGTCCCATGCGTCATCCAGTAGCAAGAAAACAGATGACTAAACAGCCGACCGTGATGTTACAGGGTGCTTGGACAGCCTGCGCAGGCTGGTACCTGCTGGACGCGATTGAAGCGCTAGCTGAGAGCGTGGCTATGGAAAAAGCTAAATGACGTCACGTCAACTTAATCTATTTTTGCTTACTGGCTGCATCGTCGCAATCTTAGCTGCCTGCACTTTAGGCTCAACATCTATGGATTTTTCTCGGGTCTTAGCTGCCTTTTTTGGACAATCTTCTCCCGCAGATAGTGTTGTCATTTGGCAAATTCGTTTTCCAAGAGCCCTATCGGCCTTTATTGTAGGGGCAGCACTCGGGGCAAGTGGCGCAGCTTTACAGGGCTTGCTTCGTAATCCATTAGCAGAGCCTGGAGTATTGGGCGTAACTGCAACAGCTTCTTTATCGGCTACGTTTGCCCTATATTATGGTTTCGTAGCAAGCTCACCTTTCTTGTTGCCCATTTATTCCATTGCTGGCGCCCTGATAGCAACCGGGCTTTTAGCGGCCGCAGCAATTCGCGTTAGTTCTGTGGTTACATTAATTCTGATTGGTGTTGGCCTTTCAAGTTTTTCGGCAGCACTGATGTCACTACTGCTAAATCTAGCACCGAATCCATTCTCTTTATCAGACATGATCAACTGGCTGCTCGGCTCAGTTGCTAATCGAAGTCTTAATGACATACTGATCGTAATGCCTTTTATGATTACTGGCTTTATAATTTTATTTATCACACGCAGAGGCCTATCTGCTTTGACGCTTGGCGAAGAAGCGGCGAGTGGAATTGGCCTCAATCTCCGCCATCAGCGTATAGCAGTGGTGCTCGGTGCAGGCCTCACAACCGGCGCATCTGTTGCTCTAGCCGGTGCTATAGGATTTATCGGTATTGTCGCACCACACCTTGTAAGACCATTCGTCCACTACGACCCGGCTCGCAGTTTAATTCCCAGCGCTCTATTAGGTGGCCTAATACTGATTATCGCTGACATCGGCGTGAGACTACTGCCGACGATATCAGAGTTAAAACTCGGCGTTATTGCATCCATTATCGGTGCTCCAGCATTCATCTGGATTGCAGCAAAACGACGCTTGACTCATGACTAGTCTTATCGCTAATAAAGTAAGCATTGACGTTGCAGGAGCTTCGATTCTTCGTGATGTTACAGTTTCACTCCAGCCAGGTGAGCTAGTTGCGATACTTGGTCCGAATGGTGCAGGAAAAACTTCATTATTGCGTGCATTAATGGGGCTAACGAAGACAAGTGGTGGCTCAGCGGAACTAAACCGCGTTGCCTGTCATAAAGTAGCACCGCAGGATCGTGCGAAGCTGATCTCTTACTTGCCACAACGCCGACCATTGGCCTGGCCAAACAGAGTAATTGACGTTGTAGCGCTTGGGCGATTTGCTCATGGCGCTGCGCTTGGTCAGCTGAGCCCTGAAGATACGCTGGCTGTTTCCGATGCCATCAATACCTGCGATCTCAATAAACTTGCAGAGAGAAGCACTGCCACTCTATCTGGCGGTGAACTCGCAAGAGTTCACTTCGCTCGTGCTATTGCCTCGAAAACTCCTCTACTGGTTGCAGATGAGCCAGTTGCGGAGCTTGATCCCCGACATCAAGTTCGTATCTCAGACTTACTCCGAAAATATGTCGACAATGGTGGCGGTGCACTAGTCGTCCTTCATGACATCACTCTTGCTGCTCGAATAGCTGATCGTTTGGTTTGGATGAAAAATGGCAGCATTTTTGCAGAAGGGACACCGATCGAAACGTTAACATCGCAGATGATAAAGGATGTCTTTGGCGTGCAAGCATATATTGGAAATGACAAACACGGGTTCGATGTTCGTATAGAGGGCGCTGCATAAGATTCAGGCCCCTAAAAATTTAAGGGCTAGCCCAGCTCCAACGAATAAGGGGCGATGTAATCAGCTTTTTTTATTTCTCGAGTCCTTCGGTTTTTTGTATTGCTAACCAAAAGGATGCACCTTAATAATCGTATGCTCACGATCTGGCCCGGTTGAAATAATATCGACTGGTACGCCAGCAAGTTCTTCAATCCGCGCAAGGTAATCACGTGCCTTTTTTGGTAACTTGTCAAAGTTAGTAACCCCAACGGTAGATTCCTGCCAACCTGGCCAATCTTCATATACTGGCGCACACTCTGCAAATTTATCAACTATGGCTGGTAATCCATCTATCGCGTTGCCGTCGATCGTATAACCGACGCAAATTTGAATAGTCTCCAAGTCATCTAGAACATCCAGTTTAGTTACACACAAGCCAGAAACGCTGCTGTTAATGATTGATCGGCGCAATGCAACCGCGTCAAACCAACCACATCGACGAGGTCGACCTGTTGTCGCTCCAAATTCAGCCCCAACTCTTGCCAAGTGGGTTCCTTGTTCGTCAAATAATTCAGTTGGAAATGGCCCTGCACCAACTCGAGTTGTATAGGCTTTAACTATGCCCAGAATATAATCAAGACTTCGGGGACCAATACCTGTGCCAGTGCTCGCGGCAGCTGCAATCGTATTGGATGATGTTACATATGGATAAGTACCATGATCGATGTCAAGAAAACTTCCTTGTGCACCCTCAAAAAGAATACATTTGTTAGATTTCGAAAGATCCTGAAGATACTGAGTAACATCAATCATTATCGGCAAAACAATCTCGGCGTATTTCAGTGTCTCGTCGAGCGTCTTGTTAAAATCTACAATGTCTGCACCATAATATTCCTTTAGCATAAAATTGTGATAATCAAGAATCTCTTTAAGTTTCACTGCAAAGGTTTCAACATCTGAGAGATCAGATAATCTCAGCGCCCTTCGAGAAACCTTGTCTTCATATGCTGGCCCGATTCCCCGACCCGTGGTGCCAATAGCACTGGAACCTCTTGCTTTTTCTCTAGCTAAGTCAAGTGCGACATGTGACGGCAAAATTAGTGGACACCCCGAACTAATCTTAAGACGCTTATAAACAGGAACACCGCTTTGAATCAATGTATCGGCTTCAGCAACAAGAGCATCTAGTGCCAAAACAACACCATTACCAATAAGGCAGCTAACATCATCACGAAGAATACCTGATGGAATTAAATGCAATACGGTTTTTACGCCATCAATAACTAACGTATGGCCCGCATTATGCCCCCCTTGAAATCGGACGACGGCGGCAGCCCGTTCCGTCAAGAGATCTACAATTTTTCCCTTGCCTTCGTCACCCCATTGGGTGCCGATAACAACTATATTTCTTCCCATTGTATTTTGCTCTTTAGGCGCGTGTCAGGAATAGAATTATTAAACCGACGATCATAACCACGAAACCGACCATTCGAATTTGATTGTCGCCAAGTTGTGAAATTTCTGCCACAAACTCACGATATTTTCGAGGTGATATAAATGGCAGCATGCCCTCAATAATAAGGACAAGCGCTAATGCCATGAAGACTTCGGTGGCTATTGATTTCCTCTCGACTGATTTAAATACTGAAAAAATTCAGTATTTGGATCCAAAACCAGCAAATCGCCCGCCTTACCCATCGACTTCTTATATGCATCGATACTACGATAAAAAGAATAAAACTCAGCATCTTTAGTGTAAGCATTGGCATAAATTTCAGCGGCACGAGCATCACCTATTCCACGAACGATCTGGCTATCTCGATACGCATCAGCAAGAATAATAGTTCGATCCTTATCTGCCGTCGAACGAATGAGCTCAGCATCCTCTTGACCCTCTGCTCGCGTTTCTGCGGCAACTCGCGCACGCTCCTCTCGCATTTGGTTATAAACAGAGTTACGGACTTCAGACACGAATTCGACCTGCTTGACGCGAAAATCAACAAGCTCTACACCTAACCCCTGCGCTGTTTCCATTGCATTCGCAAGCATGTCTTGCATTAACTCAGCTCGCTCGACTGAGATTGCCTCAACGATAGTACGCTTACCAAACTCAGTAACAATAGAGTTCTTGATAATCTCACGTAATCGATCCATAGCAATATTTTGTGAGCCGCCAGTCGATGTATAGAACGGCACCTCATCAACGATTCGCCACTTAACAAAATAATCGACTGTCATTGCAGTACGTTCGAGCGTGAACACGCGCTGTGGCGCATCATCAATCTTTAAAATTCGACTTGGAAATTTGCGAACTGTTTGCACAATAGGCCATTTGAAATGCAAACCTGGCTCAATTTTTGCCTCAACAACCTCACCAACCTGCAATTTAATTGCAAGCTCTCGTTCATCAACTGTATATGCAGAAAGAACAAGAGCAACAAGGCCAAAGAAAATAAATATAGCCATTGGAAATCTTAAATTTTTCATTAGCGGGTTCTCCTTTCGCGAATAACTCCAACTGAATCAGTAGAGCCCGCATCCAATGAACGCGATTCCAGGTCATCAGTTTGTGATGCATTGTTATTCACGTCTACTCCATTAGACTGACGCATTAATTGATCAAGCGGCAGATACAATAAGTTTCCGCTACCTTCAGAGTCAATGATCACCTTATTCGTACGACTATATACATTCGAAATTGCATCAAGATACAGTCGATCGCGCGTAACGCGTGGCGCCTTTTGGTACTCAATGAGTAACGCCTCAAAACGTGATGACTCACCCACAGAATCTGCTATCACTCGATCTCTGTATGCCTCAGCATCTTGCAGTACACGTTGTGCAGCACCGCGAGCCCGGGGAATCAGATCGTTCGCGTACGTTGTCGCTTCCAATACATATCGATCACGATCATTTCGAGCTTTCTGTGTGTCATCAACTGCTTCTTGTACAGACTTGGGATAATCAACGACATTGAGGTTTATTGATGTAACGGTCAATCCTGTGCCTGCGCCATAGTTAGCAAGGGTTTCCTGAAGCTCATCCATCGTTCTTTCCGGAATTTCTTCGCGTTGATCCCCGATCAATAAGTCAAGAGAGCTCGTTCCAACTACGCCACGAAGTGCGCTTTCAGTAACATCCTGCAAGGTAATTTCCGGATCAGCGACCTCGAAGCTATATAAGACCGGATCAGTACGGCGGTACTGCACAACGATGTCGATAAATACATACTGCTCATCTGCTGTGAGCATCTCAGTGCTGAAGTTGTAATCATTTACTTCCTGAATATTGATAATATCGACTGTCTCAATCGGAAACGGAAAATGCCATCGCAAGCCCGCCGATGAAGTTTCAGTGTAAGCGCCAAACCGCTGCACAACACCACGCTCTGCTTCATCGACTCGATAAAAACCCGTAAGGCCCCACGCAATTAAAACTATTATTAAAAATAGGTAGCCAAAACCTCCAGAGGCACTGCCGCCAATGATGCTGTCGAAACGCTTCTGCCATCTTTGCGCTATTTGGTCGAGGTCGTTTGGCTCACCGCCACCCTTTTTCCATGGGTCACGATTCCAAGGGTCATGACCGTTGTTAGATTCATTGTTAGCCATAATATTTATAATATTCCTATGATCCGTTACTTAGTTACATTTGAAGATTTTCATGCTTTAAGAATCGCCGCAAGTCTTTTTCAGCCATTCGCAACATTAATCTCCAGCTACCGTCTTCCTGCAATTCTTCATTAACGACAGCACCGAGCTCAAATAGTTTTGCTCGTTGGCGCCCTTCTGACGGTTGCAGATAGATAGTTCGTTCCATTTTTTTCTGCTTCAAGCGATTAGCTATTACACATTTTAGCTGTGACAGACCTTCGCCAGTCACTGCTGACAGCCAAATTGAGCGACCTTCAGTTTTGCTATGGGACGTCACCCACGGTTGATGGTCTATCTTATCAATCTTATTGTACACGCGTATCTGCGGAATTTTATCTACATCTAACTGACGCAAAACTGAATCCACCTGGCGTGCCCGATGCCATTGATTGGGATCGCTGACATCAATTATATGTAGAATTAAATCTGCTTCTCGTGTTTCTTGTAACGTCGACCTGAATGCGGCAATAAGCTCATGCGGCAGGTCTCGAACAAAGCCAACCGTATCAGCTAAAACAACCTGTTCTCGTCCCGGAAGGTCGAGGTGACGTACCGTGGAATCAAGAGTAGCAAACATTTGATCTTGAACGTAAGTATCTGCAGCGGTCAGCGCATTAAATAGAGTCGATTTTCCTGCATTGGTATAGCCTACTAGTGCAACCGTTGAGATATCCGCTTTCAAACGATTTTGCCGATTCATCGAGCGACGCGTATCTACAGTTTCGAGACGATCGTTTAATTGCCTAATTCTCGCACCGACCAGGCGCCTATCAGTCTCTAATTGAGTTTCACCAGGGCCGCGCAGCCCAATGCCACCTTTCTGCCGCTCCAGGTGAGTCCAACCGCGAACTAATCGCGCAGAAATATGTTTAAGTTGTGCCAGCTCTACCTGCAGTTTGCCTTCAAAGCTTCTTGCTCGCTGAGCAAAGATGTCAAGAATTAAGCCTGCGCGATCCAAAACACGGCATTTCAGCTCTGCTTCAAGGTTCCTTTCTTGGCTCGGCCGGAGCAGCGCGCAAGAGATGACTAATTCGGCATTGTTTTTTCTTATCAAAACCTTGAGCTCCTCAAGCTTCCCTTTGCCGACAAAATAACGTGGATTAGGACGTTTACGTGATGCGTTAAGCTCAGCTACCACGGAAGCTCCAGCTGAGATAGCCAGTTCAACAAATTCTTTTTGATCAGATTGGTCAGCTATGCCATCTGGATTTGAATGGAGAAGCACTGCACGCTCACCACTTTTCGGGCGCTCAAACAAGCTCCACCGCCTGGTGAGTTAGCATCATTATTAAATTATTCGTCGTCATCTCCAGATTCATCATCAAGCATAGGAAGACGAATATTACGCGAAGGCACAATAGTAGAAATGGCATGTTTATATACCATTTGATTTACGCTGTCCTTAAGTAAGATCGCGAACTGATCAAATGAGTCTACTTGTCCCTGTAGCTTGATTCCATTTACAAGATAAACTGATACGGGAACCTTCTCCTTTCGCAGGATATTGAGAAATGGATCTTGAAGCATTTGGCCTTTAGCCATAATTAGGTCTCCTTATTATTCTTTTTTTTAGTAGAGATTCCGACTTCGATAGCGATGTTGTGCGCCCATTTTTGAACTTAACCGAAGTGAAAAAAATTTTATCACAGGAACTCCGCACCCGTTAGAGATTCAACCAAGTTTTTCCGCAAGGTATGCTGATATGGTGTCAATAGCATCCACCTCAAGTGGATTTATCAAAAAAGCATTCTTTTCTGAACGCAACCATGTCAATTGACGCTTCGCGAGTTGTCGGGTTGCAAAAAGGGTGCGATCTCTAGCTTCCTGTCTAGAATAGTCTCCATCCAGATAAGCCCAAAACTGACGATACCCAACTGAACGCATTGCAGTAGAATTTCTACTGAGGCCTGGACGGCAGCGCAAAGATTCCATCTCTTTCTCGAATCCATTATTTATCATTTGGTCAAGTCGCCTTTCAATTCGCTCATGCAGTAAACTACGAGGCTCAATGATCAACGAAATCTTTATATATTTCAGATCATCAACTTCATGCACCGCCTCGCTATACCACTGACTGATAGGTTTACCACTAATGCGGAAAACTTCGAGTGCTCTTTGAATTCGCTGGCTATCATTTGGATTAAGTCTTGCTGCTGTCTCTGGATCGTATGATTCAAGTTCAGCATGAATTGCCGGCCAGCCTCTTTTATTTGCTTCACGATTAATAAGGTCACGTATAACAGGGTTCTTTGCTGGAAGTTTCGCCATGCCTTCAGTTAATGCCCGAAAGTACATCATGGTTCCACCAACAAGAATTGGAATTCGCCCCTTTGCAGAACTCAATCTGATCGCAGCACGTGCATCTCGAACGAAATCACCGGCGGAGTATGTTTTTTCTGGGTCAAGGATATCAACCAGTTGGTGCTCCACTCGCTGCAAGCTTGCAGTATCCGGCTTCGCCGTTCCAATATTCATACCACGATAAACCATCGCAGAATCAACGCTGATGATGTCGCAAGGAAACCTCTCGCAAAGGCTGATTGCGAGCTCAGTTTTGCCCGACGCGGTAGGTCCCATCAAGAAAATGGCATTATGATTCATAAGCTCATCTCAGTGAAAATACGTAAACAAGTAAAAATATCCTACTATCGAAAAGACATGACTGAGTAAATATAAATCGATCTCATTGCAATGTAGAGAGCGCTTTCTATAACTGATGTGGCCACTAAATCGCTTTATTAGCAGCAATCTAATTAATGAAACGATCTAGAAGTTACTAGGTATGCATACGAAGAATTGGCGATGACATTAACAATCAATTAATTTTTTCAAATTCGTAAGCGCAAATCTCAGTAAATGGCTAACCTCCAACATACAACGGAATACTGAGCGTCTGACCGACACGAATCTTATTAGTTAAAAGTTTATTGGCTCGACGAATCTCCGCGGGGGTGACATTATAGCGCTCAGCGATTTGAGAAATTGTATCACCACTGTTTATAACATAACTTACTTGGCTCGAAGATGTGCGACGCGTTTCAATCGCTATCCGCGTATCAGGCGGAGGATTAGTGTAAAAATAGCTTTTAATGCCTGCCAATACAGCACTAGCTAAGCGCGCCTGATGCTTCTTATTTATAAGTTTCTTTTCTTCGGACGCATTAGAAATAAAACCAGTCTCAACTAAAATCGAAGGCATATCGGGTGCTTTGAGTACCAGTAACGACTTTTGCTTAACCTCTTTACTATGCATTTTCGCGACCTTGCTCATTTCGCGACTGACCTTTGCACCAACATCCAAACTCACACTTAGTGATTCTTTCTGCGATATATCAAGTAAGACCGATGCTACAACTTCATCATAGTCATGCAAGGAGACACCGCCGACATTCACCGGCGCGGTCTCTCTACGTTCTAATTGCCTTGTCGCTTCATCATTCGCCCCCTTAAGGTTTAATGCAAAAACTGATGCTCCATTGACACGCGAATCATGGAATGCATCAGCATGAATTGAGATAAACAGATCCGCATTATTTTTTCGGGCTTTCGCAATACGATCACGTAGTTCAACAAACACGTCACTACTACGAATAAGTAATGCTTGCATGCCCGGCTCAGCATCAATGCGACGTGCAAGCTCTTTACTTATAGCGAGATTAAGATCCTTTTCCTTTGAACGGCGACCGATAGCGCCCGGATCATAGCCACCATGGCCTGCGTCAACAGCGATAACAATATCTCTACCAGATCGGTATTCCTCGGTAGCGCGCTTAACCGGCTGTAAATTATCTGCACGCGTAAGATCAATAACAAGTCGGTCGCCATATTGAGAATTTGGCCCAGCTCGGAAGCTTCTTGAGCGAACATCTCCAGTCAAGTCCAAGACCACACGAAGCTTTCCATTTGGGCGAACGGCGCTACGAATGGAACGCACGGAGCCAGAGCCTTTTGGTAATTTTCTCAATGATTTAGCTAGGCGGCTATCTTTAAGATCAATAACAAGCCGATTCGGCCCACGTAAAGTGAAAATGTTATGATTAGCCGAATGACTAAGATCAAGTACGACACGGGTCTTATCGTTTTCTGACTTGATGCGAATATTTTCGACGGTCGAGCCAGCATTTGCTGCTGTGCTTAGCAAAAAAACAAGCGATATTAATGTAAGTCGCATGCGGCTCATCAGGACATAATTCTTTAATCGATGGATTATGTCTGATTAGTATACAAATTTGGTGGAAGAAGCCAAGCTTTTCGCTGCAAAATTATGGAGATATATAGTTTAGTTAATCTCTTGAATCACAAAGGAGCCTCGCTCGCTAAGGCCATGAATAAATACCCTGCGCGAATCCCCTTCATAGTGAATCTCAACATTGAGGTCAGCATTAGCCGCCAGATCCGGTGCGCGGTCAGGCCATTCAACCAAGCAAAACCCGTGATCTAACTCGCCCCAACCCAAATACCGAAGCTCCTCAGAGTCAATAACCCTATATAAATCAATATGATATATCATACCAGATGGTAAATCGTAAGGCTCGATTAAAGTATACGTTGGACTTGGCACCGGTCCAATGTGCCCGGCAAAGTTGATGAACGCTCGGGCGAATGTCGATTTTCCAGCTCCCAACTCACCAGTGAGTAAAATCGTCCAACCAGCCTTATCCTCAGGCATTGCATTATATAAATTCTCCGCAAGAGTGATTGTAGCTGACTCATCTATCAGAAGTTTACTCATGTATTTGCCGCAAGCTGAAGCACGCCAATGGTATTAACTGCTTCCATTCAAGGCTCACTATTTCTTCATTTTCGATAGCGATGTAATCGACTCGCAAAACTGACGTAATTGAGTAAATATTTATAATTAGTGATTGCATCACTATGATTATACTGTGGATGATAAGGATCAAACAGTGGCCACTTCAAAAGATACTCAAATAAATATCGATTTTATATCTCTAAAACGAGATATCACTTCTTGGTGCCATGAGCTTGGCTTCCAAAAAACTGGTATTGCAGATATCGATCTCACCGTCGCAGAGGAACGACTGGCTAAATGGTTGCGGTCCAATTTTCATGGCTCAATGGAATATATGGAGCGCCATGGCACTAAGCGCAGCAGGCCTCAAGAGTTGGTACCAGGCACCCTGCGGGTCATTACCGTCGGTATGGAATACTTACCACAAGAGCAGAAAATAGCTATAGATCTATTGGATGATAAGGAAAGTGCATATATTTCTCGCTATGCCCTGGGGCGTGACTATCACAAAGTTCTTCGAAGGAGGTTGCGAACCCTTGCAAATCGCATAGAAAATAATATCGGAAAATTTGGATACCGTATATTTGTAGATAGCGCACCAGTATTAGAAAAAGCGCTTGCTGAAAAATCAGGTATTGGATGGATTGGAAAACACACAAATCTTATCGATAGAGATACAGGCTCATGGTTTTTCTTAGGGGAGCTTTATACAGATCTTCCGCTACCAATCGATGCTGCTGAGGTGTCACATTGCGGATCCTGTAATGTATGTATCGATATCTGTCCAACTAATGCCATTGTTGCACCATACTCCCTCGATGCTCGACGCTGTATTTCTTATCTAACTATTGAAAATAAAGGCGCGATACCAGTCGAATTTCGGAAAGATATTGGTAATCGAATCTATGGATGCGATGACTGCCAGTTATTTTGCCCCTGGAATAAATTCGCGAAACCAACAGCGGAAAAAGACTTTGCACCACGCCATGAATTAGATAGTGCACAATTAACTGAACTTTTCGCCTGGGATGAAGAAACCTGGCTAGATAAAACAAAGGGTAGCGCTATTCGAAGAGTTGGGTTCGAGCGATGGTTGAGAAACATTGCAGTCGCACTCGGTAATGCAGAAACTACAAATGAGGTAATTATTGCACTCAGGTCAAGGCAGGAAGACGTGTCATCTTTAGTTGCGGAACATGTGGAATGGGCACTTAAGCAGCATGACATTACACTGAAAAATCAAAATAGTTAAATATCCTAAACCGTTAATTAAATATATCGACATCGTCTCGTACTAAATCGTAACTACTACATTATCGATCAGGCGCGCATTTCCCAATTTGACGGCGACAAGCACAACTAATTCGTCACAGTCTCGATCAGGGGCTTTCAAATTTTGTGCACGCCTAATTGAAAAGTATTCAACAGAAAACCCAGCATCGCTTAATACCTTAATTGACCTCGACTCTTGCTCTTTATAATCTCGGCAGCCACTCTGTAGCCTTTCTGCGGTATCGGACAACACCTCATAAAGCATCGGTGCATTAACTCGTTCATCATCGCTCAAATATTGATTTCGCGAACTCATTGCCAAACCATCATCTTCGCGCATCGTCTTACCAGTGATGATTTTTATAGGCAAATTCAAATCAAGAGACATATGACGAATCGCCAACTGCTGCTGATAATCTTTTTGTCCAAAAATAGCTGCATCAGGCTGCACTAACGTAAATAATCTAGCAACAACAGATGTCACGCCATCAAAGTGCCCAGGGCGGCTCGCGCCACAAAAGTTTTCAGTAATTTTTGGCACCAAAATAGATGTGGCATTTTCCAAGCCAAGTGGGTACATCGTTTCGACATTCGGCGCAAATATTAAATCAGCTGTAGACTCTTTAAGGCGCTGTATATCAAGTTTGAGATTTCGAGGATACTCATCGAAATCTTCGTCCTTCCCAAATTGTGTTGGATTAACAAAAATACTGATGACGACTTTTTCCGCAGATTCACGCGCAAGCTCCACAAGTGACAAATGTCCTGCATGCAGATTGCCCATTGTTGGAACTAAAGCGACATGATGGTCCTGCTGACGCCATTCGATGAGCTTTTCTTTGAGTTCTTGTTTGGTTGTTGCAACCGTCATGAAAAACAGTGTTCAGGCTCAGGATAGCCACCATCTTTGACTTCATTAACGTATGACTGAACAGCCGCAAGTGGAGAATTGCAATCAGCCTGGAAGTTTTTAACGAATTTGGGTGTCCTCCCCAACGTTATGCCAAGCAAATCATATAAAACTAGAATCTGGCCATCGACGTCTGGTCCAGCCCCAATTCCAATCACTGGGACTTCTAATGCTTCAGTGATGAGCTTACCAGCCTCATTTGGCACACACTCCAATAGAACAATATCTGCGCCAGCATCCTGAAGACGTTTTGCAGAGACCAACATTTCTTGTGCCTTATCTGGCTCTCTACCTTGAACCTTGAACCCACCTAACTTATGAACTGATTGCGGCTTCAAGCCCAAGTGTGCACAAACCGGTATATCGTGCCGCGCCAAATGCTCAACGATCTCAACCTGATCATCGCCTCCTTCTAACTTCACCATCATGACGCCGCCTTCTTGCATCAGGCGAACCGCATTATCCAGCGCCATACTAAGTTTTGTGTAGCTCATAAAAGGCATATCAGCAACTAGGAATGCCCTATGCAGACCACGAGAAACCGCTTTAGAGTGGTAAATAATGTCATCAACTGTTACGGGAATCGTTGTGTCATGACCCTGAATCACCATGCCAAGTGAATCACCAACCAATACCAAATCGATGCCCGCCTCATCAACAAGTGCGGCATAGCTAGCGTCATACGCTGTAATACATGCAATCGGTTGATTCTTATGCTTCATGTTTTGCAGAGTAGATATATTTATCGGTGGCTGAGTCATGCCACGTTGTTCAAGTTGTGTATACATAGTCTCGTAGGATATCAGGCAAGTGCCGCAGTTACAGGATTGAAAAATCGTCGTCCACTAGTTGTGCACTCGATCTGCTCAAATAACTGCGCGTAATCCCCATCATTACTAATCGGATTGATCTGCGATGCATTTACTATAAGTAGTGGGCCATCATCATAATTATGAAAAAATCGCGAGTAAGCGTCAGTTAGGCGCTCAAGATAAGGTCGCTCAATGTATCGATCGTAACGTGAATCACGGCGAGATAACCTTTGTAAAATCACATCGACAGATGCCTGTAAATAAATAACAAGATCCGGCACCGGTGCATCAACTGCCAAGTTATCCGCTATTTGCTCATAAAGCTTTAACTCCTCAGCATCTAAATTGAGCTCGGCAAATAATCGATCCCGAGTAAAAAGATAATCGGATATACGAATATTAGAAAACAAGTCCGATTGTCGCATTTGCTCTATTTGACGGGCTCTAGCGAATAGAAAAAACATCTGCGTCGGAAGCGCAACAGACGATCTATCGCGATAAAAACGCTCAAGAAACGGGTTTTCCTCGAATTCCTCAAGTACAAGATCTCCGGATAAGCTGTCGGCCAACCGCCTGGCTAGCGCCGTCTTGCCAACGCCTATCGGCCCTTCAATCGCGATGTAACGCGACAATCCTGAGGCACTCTGTAAATGATGTACAGTCACTGACTTACTCTATTCAATTCGGGATACTGCTAGGTCAGATGCATGTGCATTAATACGTGCAACACGACCTAAGTTTGGAACATACACTTCGAGAGCCACCTCTCCAAGCGGTAACAATACAAAATTTCGCTCGCCAATGCCCGGATGTGGAACGATTAAATTTGTCTCATTAATTTCATGGTCAGAATAAACCAGCAAATCCAGATCGAGAGAACGTGGGCCCCATTTGATATCAGTACGCTTACGACCACATTTATTCTCAATACTTTGCAATTCAAGAAGAAGTTCGGCTGCGGGCAATTGGGTTATAAGTGCTGCTACTGCATTGACAAAATCTGGCTGCTCTATACCTCCGAAAGGCTCTGAGCGGTATAACGATGATTGACGCACCAAACGCGTCAATGGAATCTCTGACAGTAAAACAAAAGCAGTCTCCAGCTGAAGTATTGGATTATTCAAATTACTTCCAAGTCCAATATATGCAGGATACCAATGTTCAGTCATGTTGATTGAAGGGATCTACGACGACGCCGTTGACGCCGCCTCTGACCATCATTCTTCCCCTGACCTTGTTTTGATCGCATTTGAAAGCTTAAGGTGCGCTCATCTTCAGTCTGTGTTTGCACATCAGTCCAGAATTTGGCCAAAGTTTTATCCGCCTGACCAACTTTAGACTGTAGCAGCATGAAATCGTAGGCAGCCCTAAAGCGCCGATGTTCCAGAAAGTTCATCGCTCTCTTTCCTCGTAAAACTCTAAATCGCGGCTGTAAAGCAAGCATTTCTCTCATTGGAACACTAAATCGTTTTGGTATGGAAATTCGTCGTTGCTGCTGCGACACGATCTCATATGCTGCAATACTGATCGCCTGCGACTCAGATATTTTTTCTTCCAAGCATCGTGCCTCAGCCAACCTCTTTATTGGCATCCAAAGAAAAACACCAAGCAAGAACATCGGCGTGACTGATTTGCCAGTCGCTACGCGTTTGTCAGTATTTTGGAGAGCAGCTCGTATGAATTTGAGGAAACTTGCATCATTAGACAATTCTTCTTCCGTAGCAGGGAAGAGCTTTCCAAATAAATTATATTCTTTAAGCAGGTCGAAAGTCAGCTCAGCAAATCCCGATTGAAATAATTTCAAAAACTCATCAAATAATCTTGCTGCTGGCACATTTGTAAGTAACGCAGTATGTTCTCGAATTGCCTTGACCGCACTATCTTCAATAGTAAAATTGAGCTTGCCAGCAAAACGTACTGCTCGCAACATACGAACGGGGTCTTCACGAACTCGTTGCACCGGATCTCCGATAAATACAATACGCTTTCGCTTTATGTCTTTGAACCCACCAACATAATCCCAGATACTAAAATCTGCGATGTTGAAATAAAGGGCATTACAAGTGAAATCACGCCTCCAAACATCCTCATCAATCTCACCATAGACGTTATCACGTAGAATTCGACCCTCGATATCATGAGCCGAATCATCGTCCTTATGATTTGCGGCAGCCCTAAAAGTCGCAACTTCGATGATTTCGCGCCCAAATCGAACATGCGCTAGACGGAAGCGACGACCAATTAATCGACAATTACTAAATAGAGAGCGAACCTCTTCCGGTGTCGCATTAGTTGCGATATCGAAGTCTTTGGGATGCAGTTCCAACATGGCGTCACGCACACCTCCACCAACCAAGAAAGCCTGATAGCCCGACTTATGCAGGCGATATAGGACTTTTAAGGCAGCACTGGAGATATCGTTACGCGAGACATTATGGCCAGAGCGCTTGATAATCCGTGGTTCTATGGACCCAGGTTTCGGGCTTTCTTTCAAATGACTGTCACTTACATGTAGAGAATGCGTCATATAATAACAGTCTAGCCAGCACCTGGGTGATACTAAAAAGGTTGGAAGCTCTTGTGGATTCAGAGGTCGGCCTTATAATAGCGGCCCGTCCAGATGGACGGCCCACTCTGCTCCCTTCGTCTAGTGGTTCAGGACGCTGCCCTCTCACGGCGGTAACAGGGGTTCGAATCCCCTAGGGAGTACCAATCAAGTTAAAGGGCTAGCCAATTTTGGCTAGCCCTTTTTTTATTTGCGCTCAATACTGCGCACAAAGCCTGCACAATTACCTTGAATTTTAAAATGACAATTACTGAGAAACTAAAAAATATATAATATCTGCAAAACACGTATAAAGTTGGTATTAAAGAGATTGATTTTTTAAATTTTTCCAAATGATATAAATCATTAATAGAGGATGGTATGAAAATAACTTACCTTAAATTTTTTTTAAAAATATTTATTTTTGGAAATTTTTTATTCTTTATAGGTTGCGGAGACAGTAGTAACAACAGTGTTTCACCCAATTCAACCTCAAGCATACTTCAACCTAATTCATCAGCAATAAATTCTTTACCTGTTATTTATATAAATACTGAAGCTAATGTCAGTATTCAAAGAGACGATTACACGCAAGGAACTATACAAGTATATGGTCAAGGAATCGTTGATTCTATGTCTGAAGTAACAATGAAAATCCGAGGTAGAGGTCATTCAACTTGGGGCAAACATCCTAAAAAACCTTACCAGATGAAATTATCTGATTCGAGTGCATTTTTAGATATGCCAAAGAAAAAAAGATGGTTATTTATGGCGGAGTATTCAGACAAAACCATGTTGCGTAATCGCCTTGCCATGGAATTGGGTTACCTGAGTAATTTAGATTGGACTCCTAATAGTCATTATGCTGACGTTTATATTAATAAAGTATCAATGGGAACCTACCGCATAAGTGAGAAAGTAGAGGAAGGCTCAAATCGAGTTGACATCGGTGATAATGGATTTTTACTTGAAATTGACTACAACGGTCATGGTCACGTAGATGCTAATGATGTTTATTTTGAGACTAATCAAATATCAATTCAGAATGGTAATGGTCGAGGAAATGTTATTCAAATAAAAGAGCCTGATCTAGCTCAAGGAGATCAGCAATATAACTTTATAAAAGATTATATTATTGATTTTGAGACCGCTTTATTTAGTGCAAATTTTACTGATCCTGTTAATGGTTATTTACCATATGTTGATATCAATAGTTTTGCTGATTGGTTTCTAATAAACGAGATTGCAAAGAATCAAGATGCAAGAGCCTACTCAAGCATCTATTTACATTATATTCCTGGCCAAAAAATTAAAATGGGTCCAATCTGGGATTTTGATTTAGGTTTTGGGAATGTTGATTATTCTGATGCGACCTATGCTCAGGGATGGTGGGTTTATTACCATTGGTGGATTGAAAGGTTAATGCAAGATCCCGCATTCGTTAACAAAGTTAAAGAACGTTTTACTCACTTTAAAAGTAACGAACAATATTTACTATTAAAAATTGATGAATGGTCTCAAATGCTCAGAAAAAGTGTTGCTAGAAATGATGATATCTGGGGTACTTTAGGAGTCTATATTTGGCCTAATTCCATGGTATATGCCACTTACAATGAAGAGGTCGAACACCTCAAAAATTGGTTACGGGAGCGTTTTATCTGGATGGAGTCGGCGATCGAGCAACTTTAAGAAAGCCTAGCCCATATATTCTCTTACAAAAGAGACCATACCTCCTTATTAGGATCATTATCTGCGAGTCAATCCGAAATGAAAAAAGTATTCGACGCCCTAAGCAACATTGAAGCTCACCTCGTCCTACACCAGCTTCAACAAGCTGGACTAGAAGCGCATATTCAAGGTGAGCATCTTCAAGGCGGAATGGGTGACCTACCAGCCATTGGAAATGTACATATTATAGTAAACGATACGGATGAGGTCGAAGCGCGTCAGATTATCGCAGACTGGAATGACGCCGAAGTCGACTAAAACCGGTCGGTTTTACCGACAGATCGTAGGGAGCAAAGATTGAGGTTACAGCAATAGTCGCTCGAGTTGCCAATCTCCCAATACCGCTTCAGCCTCATACCTTTAATCGAATTTCTACCTCGATAATTTCAATCACGATGTTGCCTTACGCGGCCATATGGTGTGTGATCACGTTTTAGCTTCGTAGGAGCTATAAAAGTAAAGCACCGGCAATCAAGGAGCAAGGCATAAAATGAAAAACACAAGCTTGCAGAGGCGCATAAGTGCGATGATCTATGATGGATTACTCGTTCTTGCTTTGATATTTCTCACGACGATTCCTTTCATTGCGGTACGGAGTGGTGAGCCGGTCGAGACAAACGATAACCTCTTTTATAAATGCGTTTTGCTTGGAGTAGTCTTTAGCTTTTTTGTTGGCTTTTGGATGAAAAGTGGTCGCACTCTAGGAATGCAGTCCTGGCGACTGCAGCTCATTGGTCAGAATGGTAAACGGCCAAGTTTTAGCATGGCGACAATTCGATTTTTTGCAGCCCTATTGTCTTGGCTTCCCTTTGGATTGGGGTTTTTATGGCAACTCTGGGATAAAGAACAACTGACTTGGCATGATCGCATCAGTAAATCGCATATCGTGCACTACCCAAAAGACAAAGGCTAACGAATCCGTGACAAAGCAAACATTGCAACCATAGCCAGCGTAACTGAAGGTAACCAGGTCACAAAGATTGGGCTTAAATTAAATACCTGACCAGAATTAGCTAACGTTTCACTAGCCAAATAGTATGCAAGGCCTATTATTATTCCGACCATCAATCGACCCCCAGCGCCGCCAGTGCGCAAAGGTCCGAAGACGAATGCTAATGCCAGAATTGGCATAATCAGCACCGAGCACGTTCTTGAAACTCGATACCAAAATTCCATTTCATACCTGGTCGCATCCAAATTATTTCTTTGTAGATAATCGATATAAATCAGCATTTCTCGGGCCGATAGACTCAAAGGCTTCGCTAATGAGCTTCCAAGCAGGCCAGAATTCATTTCGAAAGACTCAATGGATAACTGTGTCTCCAGCACCTGCACGCCATCCGGCTGAAATCGCGTTTCTCGAATGTTTTCCAAAATCCAATCATCATTTTCATCAATGATTGAATTCTCTGCTACCGCAATCGACTCTAAACGATCATTATCAAATTTATATATATGCAAACTGCCAAATTCAAACTCAGGGTTTACGCGCTCCAGATGCATATATGTAGAACCATCTTTTACCCAAGCCTCTGTACCAAGTTGATTGTCATCGTGCTCGTAGCGAGCTTCCATTCGCATGTCTCGAGCATAAAAATCTAGCGGTGGTCCAATGAATTCCCCTAATAATCCAGTAAAAAGAAGCATCACGGCACCTGAAAAGGCGGCCATACTCGATATCCTAACAATGGATAATCCGGTCGAACGAATTACAATAATTTCGCTATTGGCAGCGATTGCACCCAAACCGAGGAGTGAGCCTATTAGCGCCGCAATCGGCAACATTTCAAAAGCGAGATTGGGCAGCCGAAGTAATGTAAAAAGAATCGCCTCTGATGTCTGGTAGTTACCCTGTGTATCATCAAGTTCAGCAATAAATTCGAATAAGCCCGCCAATGCTAAGAGAATCGCTAAAACCAACGACGTGCTAGTCAAAATAGTACGCAACATGTATCTACTCAAAATATCAGTCATCGAAATATCCTTCGGTGATAACCATTTTGCATGCCGAGCAAAATAAGAGTAAATAAAAACATGCAGCAATGTACCCACCAGATACCCAGCACCGGTGAAATTGCACCCTGCTCAATCCAAGCTTTTGCGGCAGTCATCAAATTAAGATAAATAATAAAAACCAACAGACCAAGTGCAAGCCGTTCATATCGACCTTCCCTCGGTCGACTTCGACTCAGTGGCACTGCCAGAATAGCAAGTATGATTGTCGATATAGGAACGCCAAGGCGCCATTGAAATTCGGCGACATGGACAAGCTCGTCAGATTGAAGTAAATCCATGAAGGCCATCGATTTAGCCTGTGGAGTCAACACCTTCAGTCTCGGCAAACGATAAGATATGCCATGTTCTGCAAATTCGATAATTCGAAACCCAGTGGTTCCTGGAGTACCTTCATAGCGACGGCCATCACGCAGCACCAAGAGCCTGATGTCAGGATCATCAGACTCGATCATCTCACCGAAATCAGCAGTTACGACCTCAATCAGTCCATTTCCCGACTGTCGCTGCATAAACACATTTTCCAGAAAGCCCTCTGACGTAACTCGATGGCCATAAACCACCGCACGATCGGGGCTCAAGACAGTGAACTTACCCGGCTCAATACTTGCAAGATCTGCATCCCTTTTCGCTTGTGCACCAATTCGATCAACGGCATATATAGCAGAGGGACTGCCTTCAATAGAAAGCCAGGCTACGCCGACAACTAAGGGCACCATAAGCCAAATGAGGGGCCGATATATTCCTGCAATTCCGACCCTGCAAGCCATCATGGCCGGCATTTCACTATCTCGATATAGCCGACCAAGAGCAAGCATCGTAGCGAGAAAAAGTCCAATGGGTATTAGAATCGTCAAATATTGGACTACAGACAAGCCAATAACATCAAACGCAGCATATTTAGGCAACTTACCTTTCGCGACGTCTCCGAGAATGCGTGCAAACTGATTTGTAAGCAGGATCAACAAAAGAGCCATGGTGACTGCAAGCCAAGTCATGGCGATTTCGCGAAAAATGTACCGATCAAGAATACGAGTCATCGGTGTCCAGAAATGACGTAGCTGTAAATAGCTGAAAGGGTTAGACTACCGTTTTTATTTTGTTCATGACAGCCCCAATACAATAATCGAGGTGGCCAAGAAACTATGAAATACTTTACAACCACTGGCAAGGCATCCAATAGAGCTTCTGACTGTGTAATCGTTGGAGTCTATAATCGCGGTAAACTAAGTGCCGGCGCAAGCGACATAGACACAGCTAGCAAAGGATACATTCAAAACCTTATCAAGTCTGGTGACATTTCAAGTACGCCTGGTCGGGTAACATTGCTTAATAAAGTACCAGGAGTCAAAGCAAAGCGTATTGCTCTTGCAGGCCTCGGTAAAGATGGTTCCCTCGACGCTATCGGCTTCAAAAAAGCTGTAGCTGCATCAGTAAAATCTCTTTTGAACTCCAAAACAAAGGAAATATTTAACACACTAACACTTGAACCCGTAAAGAATTGTGACCCCTATCATCTAGCCCGGCACTCAATTGAAACAGTGAGCGATACTTTATATCGCTTTAATCAGATGAAAAGCGGACGCAAGAAAGCTTCGATGCCACTGAGTACAGTTACCCATTCGATTAACAAAAGAAGTGATGCAGCAAATTCAAAGCGTGGAACTAAGCATGGTGATGCCATCGCAAAAGGTGTAGCGCTAGCTAAAGACCTCGGTAATCTTCCAGCAAATGTATGTACTCCAAATTACCTTGCTGAAACCGCAAAGAAAATGGCTGCTAGCAATACTAGATTAACGACGAGCATTCTCAATGAAGCGGAAATGGAAAACCTCAACATGGGAGCCTTACTTTCAGTCACTGCTGGCGCCACTGAGCCCGGCAAGATGATCATCATGCAATATAAAGGCGCAGGCAGTGATAAACCTATCGTTTTAGTTGGTAAAGGTGTCACCTTCGATACTGGCGGCATTTCGCTTAAACCTGGTGCTCGTATGGATGAAATGAAATTCGATATGTGTGGCGCCGCTAGCGTTATTGGCGTTATGTCAGCTATTATCAGCATAAAGCTTGACATAAACCTAACAGTAATCGTCCCAGCTGTTGAAAACATGCCGGCGGGCAACGCAACGCGTCCCGGTGACATTGTCAAAAGTATGTCTGGTCAAACTATTGAGGTTCTAAATACTGATGCTGAAGGTCGAATGATCCTCTGTGATGCCTTGACTTATGCCCGCCGCTTAAAGCCTGCCACAATAATCGATGTTGCAACATTAACTGGTGCCTGCGTTGTTGCACTTGGTAATCATCGCTGCGCTATTTACTCAAACAATGACGATCTACAAGATGAAATTTTCTCCGCCGCTAAACGTTCTGAGGATCTTGGCTGGCCAATGCCAATGGGTGAACAATATGCTGCCCAATTAAAGAGCAACTTTGCTGATATGGCGAATATTGGCGGATCGACAGCTGGATCTGTAACAGCTGCATGTTTTCTTGGAAAATTTACCGACGGCATGAAGTGGGCACATCTCGATATCGCTGGCGTCGCGTGGAAAACCGGCGAGCAGAAAGGGTCAACTGGGCGCCCTGTAAGCTTATTATCAGAATTCATTCTGTCCCGCGCCGGCGCACTGTCCTAAATTAACGTGGCTCAAGTCGATTTCTATGTTCTCGACAATGTCGACGAGCACTCTCGTTTTATCCTTGCCTGTAAGTTAACTGAAAAGGCTTGGAGGTTAGGAAATAAAATCCACATTCATACTATGAACCAGGTAGATGCCGAACGACTCGATGAGCTGTTATGGACTTTCCGTAATGGTAGTTTTGTTCCACATAAGTTAATGGGCAATGGGAATCCTGCACCTGTATCGATTGGTTATGGTATGGATGCCATGGAGTCGCGAGACCTTCTTATCAATCTCTGCGACGAGATACCAGCATTCATGAATACTTTTCCTCGGATCGCAGAACTTGTAACCTCCAAAGAAGAATGTCTGCAAAAAAGTCGGAAGCGGTACACTATTTATCGCGACCAAGGCCATACACTGGAAATACACAAAATCTAATGGATAAGTCGTACCAACCACAAGATATCGAACAACGTATCTATGATCGCTGGGAAGAGGAAGGCTACTTCATTCCTGAAGGTGATGGCACGCCATATTGCATCGTTATTCCTCCGCCCAATGTTACTGGCACGCTGCACATGGGTCATGCTTTCCAAGATACGATAATGGACACTCTTATTCGCTTCCATCGAATGCTTGGTCATCGTACTTTATGGCAGCCTGGAACTGACCACGCTGGCATCGCAACTCAGATGGTAGTTGAGCGAATCCTAAATACTGAGGGAAAGTCAAAGCATGATCTTGGTCGAGAAAAATTTATAGAGCGTGTTTGGTCCTGGAAAGAAGAATCTGGTGGAAGTATCGCGAAACAAACCCGACGCCTCGGTGCGTCAGTGGATTGGAATCGTGATCGATTTACGATGGATGATGGCATGCTGGAAGCAGTCCAAAAGGTCTTCATTCAACTGTACGAAGAAGGTCTGATTTATCGTGGTAAGCGCTTGGTTAACTGGGATCCAGTATTGCATACCGCCCTATCTGATCTTGAGGTTCTGTCTAAAGATGAAAACGGTAGCCTTTGGAATTTTCGCTACCCACTAGCTTCTGGTAACGGACACCTTGTAGTAGCTACTACTCGCCCCGAGACAATGCTCGGCGATAGTGCAGTCGCCGTTCATCCTGATGATGAACGATATAAAGATCTTATTGGGCAAGAAATTATCCTCCCCATCGTTGGTCGGCATATTCCGATAATTGCCGATGATTATGTCGATCCAGAATTTGGTACTGGATGCGTGAAAATAACACCTGCACATGACTTTAACGACTATGACATTGGTAAACGACATAATTTAACTATGCATAATATCTTTGACGATAATGCTGCAATGAACGACGAAGTACCTAAAGAATTTCGCGGCATGGATCGATTTGATGCGCGCAAAGCCCTCATTGCAAAATTTAAGTCACTTGATCTTCTTGAGAAAATTGAAGATTACGTTGTGAAAATTCCTCGAGGCGATCGTAGCAACGCGATTGTTGAGCCATATTTGACTGATCAGTGGTATGTAAAAATCGAACCGCTTGCCAAACCCGCTATTAAGGCAGTCAAAACAGGTCGAATCAAATTTGTCCCCGAAAACTGGTCGAAAACCTACTTTGACTGGATGCATAACATTGAGGACTGGTGTATTAGCCGACAACTCTGGTGGGGACATCGAATCCCTGCCTGGTATGACAATGAGGGTAATATTTTTGTTGGAAACAATGAAAAAGAAGTTAGAGAAAAAAATAATCTTGGTGATATTCCATTACGTCAAGATAGTGACGTTCTCGATACCTGGTTTTCTTCTGCGCTATGGCCATTTAGCACAATGGGCTGGCCGAGTAAAACGAATGAATTAAAAGAATTCTATCCTGGCAATGTCCTTGTCACTGGCTTCGATATCATCTTCTTTTGGGTTGCCCGAATGATTATGTTCGGCCTGAAATTCATGGATGATGTGCCCTTCCGCGAAGTTTATATCCATGGCCTGATCCGAGACCAGGACGGCCAAAAAATGTCGAAATCCAAAGGTAATGTTCTTGACCCAATCGATCTAATTGACGGTATCGAGCTTGAAGCTTTAGTCGATAAACGTACGAAGGGGGTAATCCAGGACCATCTCGCCCCCAAGATTGAAAAAGCTACGCGCAAACAATTTCCGGAAGGTATTCAACAGTTCGGTACCGATGCCTTACGCTTAACTTTTGCTTCACTTGCAACTAATGGACGTGACATTCGCTTCGACCTAGGTCGCATTGAAGGCTATAAGAATTTCTGCAATAAACTTTGGAATGCCGCTAGATACGTGTTGATAAATACCGAATCACTAGACGAAGGCGATTTGAAATTTAGTTCTGCAGATCGCTGGATTCGATCACGATTTAATAATGCAACGACTGACATGCAAAAACATCTCACAAATTACCGACTTGATTTGGCTTTGCAATCGGCATATGAATTTACCTTGCATGAATTCTGTGACTGGTATTTGGAGCTATCAAAACCGATTTTGCAATCCGATAATATTCCTGATGCTGAAAAACGTGGTACGCGAAAGACCTTAATCGAAGTACTAGAGGCTACATTGCGCTTATTGCATCCTTTGATGCCTTTTATAACGGAAGAAATTTGGCAAACTGTGGCACTGCGAGCCAATCTCGAGGGAGAAACAATAATGTTACGTCCCTTTCCCAAGGCTTTATCTGAAGCGGCTGATGATAAAGCAGTCGAAGATATTGAATGGGTAAAACAGTTCATTCTCGGAGTTCGCCAGATTCGCGGAGAAATGGATATATCGCCTGGCAAACTATTACCTGTAATCCTGCAGGATGCGAGTGCAACTGATCTATCTCGAATAAAATCTCAAGAGCTACTATTGGAGCGCGTGGGCCGCGTGGAATCTGTGACTTCCCTCAAAGATGAAAAGCCTCCAGCTGCCGCCACTGCGTTTTTGGGTGATATGCGCATGTTAGTGCCCATGAAGGGGCTAATTGATATTAAAACTGAACGTGCACGACTGAAAAAGCAGCGAGAAAAAATAAATCTTGATCTGCAGCGCAGTGCTGGAAAATTGAATAATAAGAAATTTATAAATAATGCGCCTGCTCAAATTATTGCACAAGAGCAGCAGCGCGTTATTGAATTTGAGAGGGTTATTAAACAGCTGACCGAGCAGCTCGAAAAACTGAATGAACTGACTTAAAGCTGAGAATTCTTCTAAGCGTTATATATTGCCCTATTAGGCCTGCTTGTATAGGTAAAGCTATTACAACTTATCGATCGCCGGTATGCGCACCAAAGCAAGCAAGAATGCACCAGCGAGAAACATAGGCACCAGTGTTAATAGCACCCATTTTGGGTCATCGGATAACATAGCGGCGATTGCGACCATGGCCGGCCCAAGAACATACGCGAATTTGGTTATCATACTGTAAAAGCCGAAAAACTCGCCTGATTGATCTGCAGGAATTAAAGTCGCATAAATAGAACGACTTAGCCCCTGCGTAGCACCCTGAAATACCCCGATAATTATCGACATAATGTAAAACTCTCGCATCTCAGTCATTAGAGTGCCCCATAAGCAAACGCCAATATAAGCGAAAAGTGATAAATACAGCCCCCTTTTGGGCCCAAATCGATGCGCTAAAAAACCATAAGCTAATGTCGCTGGAAATCCAACAAAATTAGAGATCAATAAAGCTAAAACCAAATCGCTATCCTCAAACCCTAACCGCTGGCCATAATTTACCGCCATAAAAATAACGGTAAATACGCCGCCAATATAGAGCCAATAGGCACTGAGAAATATCACAATATTACGGTATTGGCTGATTTTCAGGGCAGTCAATTTCAATTTCTCATAAGCAGCCCTAATTGGATAACTCTTACCTTCAATAGGGTTATGAGCTTCAGAGATAGAGAACAATAATGGTAATAGGAAAAATGCCCACCAGACTCCAACCGAGATAAAAGCATAATTAAAAACCTCCGTCATACTCTCAAGGCCAAAGGTTTGCGGTGACTTCAACATCCAAAGATGTAAAGACAGAAGTACTGCTCCACCTAAATAGCCCACCGAATATCCCAAATTTGAAACAAAACTATAATTACGTGGTTCCGTAACATCGATGAGTAGTGAATCGTAAAAAACATTTGAACTATAAAAACCAACTGACGCAATAAGATAAAACCCCAAAGCAATAGGCCAATCATCTTGCCCAACAAACCCCAAGCTCGTTGTCGCTGCTGCGCCAATGATTGTAAATAAAAGGAGAAATCGCTTTCTATGATCACCAATATCAGCAATCGTCCCAAGAATTGGAGCAGATAGAAATACAACCAAGCTAGCAGAGAAAGTAACCCAACCAAGACGAATGGTTGCGACTGATCCGCCATCCTCTGCGCCCCAATAATTACCGAGTGCTAATGGGAATAAAACCGCCAATACACTCAGTGCAAACGCTGAGTTAGCCCAGTCATATAGCGCCCAAGTAACAACTTTCTTTGTGATAATTCTGGACTTTGGCAAAATACTGTCTCAAATAAGGACACAACCGTTAGTGTTCTCGGGTCTCCCGAAAAGCAATATCCGGCCAACGTTCCTCAGTCAGGTTAAGATTAACTCGCGTAGGAGCAATGTAGACTAGACTGTTGCTATGATCCAGCGCTAAATTATCGTGAGCTTTGCGCTCAAAGTCACTCAGCATCTTTATATCGCTACACTCAACCCATCGCGCAGTCGCTACATTAATAGCTTCAAACTGACATTCAACATTGTATTCATCTTTCAAGCGGTGAGCGACAACCTCAAACTGCAGTGGCCCAACAGCACCAAGAATCAAATCATTATTACGCTTAGGCTTAAAGAGCTGTGTAGCACCCTCCTCACACAGCTGCGCTAAACCTTTGCCTAAAGCCTTTAATCGCAATGGATCTTTCAATACCGCCCGACAAAAGATTTCGGGTGCAAAATTTGGAATTCCTATAAAATTAATCTCTTCCCCTTGAGAGAAGCTATCGCCAATATTAATTGTGCCATGATTATGAATGCCGATTATATCTCCAGCGCAGGCTAAATCAGCGTGCTGACGATCTGCAGCCATGAAAGTAATTGCGTCAGGGATTTTCATTTCTTTGCCAGAGCGGACGTGTAGCGTACGAATTCCTTTACGATACTCACCAGAACAAATTCGCATAAAAGCAATTCGATCCCTATGCCCCGGATCCATGTTCGCCTGTATTTTAAAAACAAAGCCAGTCATCTGCTCTTCAGTTGGACATATCTGACGCTGCTCACTATTACGACTCAAAGGAGCTGGAGCATAATTGATGAATTCATCTAGCAACTCTTGGACGCCAAAGTTTCCTATCGCTGATCCAAAGAATACTGGCGTTTGTTTTGCATTAAGATAATCCTCGAGGGACGACTTTGGGCAAGCGCCTTTAACTAATGCTACCTCTTCACGAAATTCGGCTGCCAAGTCACCCAAAACCTCAGTCGCCTCATCTGAATTGAGGCCTTCGATCATATTTCGTTCTGAAGCCTTTTCTTGGCCAACTGGATTATATAAATAAATTCGATCCTGAAGCAGATGGTATACACCTCGTAACGAGCGCCCCATACCAATTGGCCAAGTTATTGGTGAACATTGAATCTTGAGTACAGATTCAATCTCATCAAGTAAATCGATAGGCTCTTGTCCATCACGATCAAGCTTATTGATGAACGTCATAATTGGCGTATCACGTAACCGACAAACATCCATCAATTTGATCGTTCGTTTCTCTACACCCTTTGCACAGTCAATAACCATCAATGCTGAATCTACCGCAGTCAATGTTCGATAGGTGTCTTCCGAAAAATCCTCATGTCCTGGAGTATCAAGCAAATTTATTACATGCCCATTATATGGAAACTGCATAACAGACGACGTCACTGAAATTCCACGCTGTTGCTCAAGCGACATCCAATCAGAAGTCGCATGACGGTTAGCTTTGCGACCCTTTACGGTACCAGCAAGCTGAATCGCGCCACCATAAAGTAATAACTTTTCGGTCAGAGTCGTTTTTCCAGCATCCGGATGCGAAATTATTGCGAACGTACGACGCTTGCTAACTTGTTCGTCAAGATTTGGCATTACTAATTCCAAGAGTTAGTGGCGGCGAAGTCTAGCGGAATGGGTTCAGCTACGAAACCTTCTAGCTAATTACTAAAAATGAGTTTCTTAGCGAGTACAAGTGCGCTTTCACGTCCATCATGCGCTTGGTAATAGGCTGGACGAGCTGCAATCTGATAAAAACCTTTTTTATTGTACAAAGCTATCGCCGCCTCATTTGTTGGGCGAACTTCAAGAAAAATTTCTCGGACTGAAGCGGAACGCGCCCTATGTAATAATTCTTCTAATAGTCTTTCGCCATACCCCAAGGCCCGAAATTCTTGGTCTGTACAGAGATTAAGAATGTGAGCTTCACTGGCTGCGATCGATAATACGGCATAACCAGCAACTTGGTCTTCTCGAATCAATACCAGGCATTGATACCCAGCCAGCTGGCAATCACGAAAGGCACCATGACTCCATGGAAATTCATAGCTTCGGCGTTCAATATCTAAAACCATCGAGAGATCTTCAATATTCATCTCGCGGATCAAAACAGAAGGCCGCGGCATTAACATAATCATCCGGCTGCCTCCGAAATTATGCTTTGCGCCAGACAAAGATCACTCCACGATTCACGTTTTAGTAATGGGCTATGAAGCAACCTCAACGGATGGTAGGTCACCACCAAAGGTATTTCATTGATTGCTCGCGGTTGGCCACGCATTCGCTCAAAAGTATCATCACAATCCAATAACTTTTGTGCGGCGGATTTCCCAACTGCCAAAATTATGGAAGGTTTCACTATTGCAATTTGGCAATCCAAATAATCGCGGCTCTCCAGAGTTTCTTCGGACTCTGATTTTCTCTCCTGTCCAACAGCACGCAGCATCTCATCTAGCATCAAATTTGAACGGTCGATAAAAGATTCACCAATAATCATCCATGTCACTTTTTCACTGCTAGAACACTCAAACACGCATAACTTGAGATGATCCCAGCCCAGATTATTTACTAAAGCGATGTCTGTAGCAGAGCTTTCTAGTTTATCCGTATCTCGCGGCAACCAGACATCAATACCTATGGCTTGTAAATAAGCGCGCCGTTGATGTTCGGAGTAAGTCATTTTAAATAGACCAAGATTCAATATTTGAGACAGATATTGCCACGCTGCATGATGTATTTCACTTTTAACACCTAGGTAGCAGCTTCATGACTGCCACGCACATTCGCGATAACGTCAACGCCAGCTACAACGCTCTGACCAACTTCAACCAAAGTTCTAGCGTCGACCGGTAATTGTATTTCAGCTGTACCCGTCAAACGTAAGTAAGCACAGCGTTGTCCTTGACCTAAACGCTCCCCTATCTGCGCAAATGCCTTTGGAGCAAGACCTAAGCGGTGATCCTTAAAAACCAGAACAATGTCATCTCCTTCGTCGGTTTGAAGCCATAAACCGCGCCTGCCTAAGTCCTTTATTGTCCCTTCTGTAGGTGTCCGAGCTGTATAAGTACCAAGACTATTGACGCGAATTTTTACTTTAAGGGTAGCCACACCTATTTCGCCTACTTCAACATAACCGACTTCAATTACTTCACCGTCAACGGGGCTGAAGACGCCTAGCGCAACAGATCGGGCTGATCGCTGCGGATCGCGAAAAATCATGAAAAGCAATATAAACAGAAAGCTGGGAAAAGCTGCCAACCATGGGCTCGAAGAAAAAATTAAAAAAACAACAACAACAAAGACCAGCGCAAGCAGAGGTAAGCCTTCTTGAGCGACAAATGAATTTTGACGGCCGTACAAATTAGTATTCCTACAACTAAAAGATTCCGGACCTTCCTCTGCTTTGGCTTATCTGTCAATACAGTTAGAATGCATAGCTCATACATAATTGGTAAAACAAGTAATGCGATTCTCAAAATTCAGACTGACGACACTAAAAGAAGCGCCCTCGAATACAGAGATTGTCAGTCACAAACTAATGCTACGAGCGGGCCTGATACGCCGCTTGGCTTCAGGGCTATATACATGGATGCCGCTTGGGTTACGCGTCCTACGTAAAGTTGAGGCAGTGGTTCGGGAGGAAATGAATCGTGTTGGAGCTCTTGAATTACTGATGCCAGCCATACAGCCGGCCGAGTTATGGCAAGAATCTGGGCGCTGGGATAAATACGGTCCGCTTCTACTCAAGATGAACGATCGCCATGATAGAAATTACTGTTTCGGCCCTACTCATGAAGAGGTCATCACTGAAATTGCGCGCAAAGAGCTTCGCAGCTATAAGCAATTGCCGGTGAACTACTATCAGATACAGACTAAATTCCGAGATGAGATTCGACCACGCTTTGGTGTGATGCGCTCACGCGAATTCATCATGAAGGATGCATATTCATTCGATTTGGACGAGAAAGGACTGCAGAAGTCCTATGCCCGTATGTATGATGCATACACTGCAATACTCAACCGTTTGGGCTTAAAATTCCGAATCGTGGAAGCCGATTCAGGCGAAATTGGCGGAAGTCGCTCTCAAGAGTTTCATGTTTTAGCTGATTCCGGCGAAGATGCAATCGTCTACAACGATGAAGACGATTATGCGTCAAATATTGAAAAAGTAGCCACATCTCATGATGGCCTTGAAGCGCCAGCGGCTTCTTTGAGTTTAACCAAGATTAAAACACCCGGCGTCAAAACAATCGCATCGCTATGCGAATTTCTAAACATCAAAGCTTCACAAACAATGAAAACTTTAATTGTAGAAGGTGATAAAGGTCCAATCGCCCTTTGTCTGCGCGGTGATCATGAGCTGAACACAATTAAAACACAGAAAATACCAGGAGTTACTTTACCTCTTATGATGGCAAGCCCAGAAAGTATTGCCAAAGCAACCGGCTGCGAACCAGGATTTGTCGGGCCTTTAGGGCTTTCAATGCCGATATTTTACGATCATGCGGTCGCTGGTATTGGTGATTTTGTAATGGGTGCAAATGAAAAAAACATGCATTACACCGGCGTTAATTTCGGACGCGATCTTGATACACCTCAGACCGTCGATATTCGCAATATCGCTGCAGGCGATCCAACCCCCGGTGGCAAAGGAAAATTGAGTATCGCGCGCGGTATCGAGGTTGGCCATATTTTTCAGTTAGGTACACAATACAGTGAAGCGATGTCGGCAACAGTGCAAGACTTGGAAGGTGAAAAACAACCAATGGTAA
>JAQWOA010000054.1 GCA_029246105.1 Woeseiaceae bacterium
TAATCTTCTGGAAGCCGCCGGTTTTTCAGTACATCGCGAGTATTATGTTAATGATGCTGGTCGGCAAATAGATATTCTCGGCACAAGTGTTTGGCTTCGATGGCTAGAGTCCATTGGTATAAATATTCCGTTTCCAATAGGTGGATATCGCGGTGACTATATTCTCGATATTGCGACTAAAATTGATACATCTTCTCTCAATGTACCGAAACTATCTGAATTACTAAACGATTTACCTATCGATGCCCCCGAAGGCGATGCAGATACATATGTCGATGCACTGACTGCTAGGGCAAAGGAACTTCAAGGCAATGAAGGCTTCAATCAAATTTGTCAGCAGGCTTTTGAGTCAATTCAAGCCGATATCGAAGATGATTTAACGGAATTTGGCGTGGTATTTGATAACTGGTACTCGGAGCAAAGCCTAACCAAGACGAAACGGATTGACGACGTATTAGATGTACTTAAAAAGCGTAACATGCTGTATCAAAAAGACGGTGCTACCTGGTTTTCGGCAACGCAATTCGGCGATACAAAAGATCGGGTTGTTGTCAGAGCAAATGGTGTCAAAACTTACTTTGCCTCAGATATTGCATATCACTTTGATAAACGCGAACGCGGCTTTGATCACCTACTAAACATCCTCGGTGCTGACCATCATGGTTATATAGAAAGACTTCAAGCCAGTCTTGAAGCAATGGGATATCAAGGTAGTGACCTAGAAGTTAAACTCGTGCAGTTCGTATCGCTGTATCGCAATGGTAAAAAGATACAAATGTCTACCCGCTCAGGTCAGTTTGATACATTACGGCAACTGCGAGCTGAGGTAGGTAATGATGCCGCACGCTTCTATTATGTTATGCGCTCAAACGATCAACATCTGGATTTTGATCTTGATATTGCAACGATGCAATCAAATGACAATCCTGTCTTTTATATTCAATATGCTCATGCCCGAATTTCACGCGTATTTAGAAAAGCCAGCGAATCTGGTATGGACTGGAATTCAGACAACGGTCGCAGCAAACTATCAATGTTGACTAATCATCAGGAAAAATCGTTGATGTCAGCTTTGAGTCAATTTCCAGAAATTATCGAACTCGCCGCAAAGAACCGCGCACCACAAACATTAGTGCGCTACCTTCGTGACCTCGTTAGCGATTTTCACTCGAGCTACAATGCACACAAAGTCTTAGTGGATGATGTCGATCTACGCGACGCACGACTTACCCTATACGCTGCTATTAAATGCGTTGTCGCTAATGGACTAACCATCCTCGGTGTTTCTGCTCCGGAAAAAATGTAATGACGAATCGCAGAATAAGTAACCCAAGTCGTCAGAAAAAACAAAAAAATTACCCAGGTTGGTTGTGGATGATCTTTGGTCTGATGATTGGCCTATCTGTCGCATTAGCCGTTTACATCAAGAATGATGAAAAGGTGACCCAGCTTGCAACGATTGTTAAGGAGCCCACTAATATTGAAGGTTTAATCAAAAATGATAGTGAACCCCTAACAATCTTGTCTGTACAAGATGAACCTATTGTAGCTCGTTTCGACTTCTACAAAATGCTACCGGCTTTCGAAATGATTATTGCGGATGAAGGGCTGGTGGTTGATGAGGATATCGAGCCAGTGGCAATCAATGAGCCCGGTATATATATGTTGCAGGCCGGAGCCTTCTCTACCCATATCGACGCAGACCGAAGACGCGCTACACTAGCACTGCATGGAATTGAGTCTCGCGTACAACATGCTCTAGTAAACAGTCGTGACTATTTCCGTGTCTATATTGGCCCCATCGAAGATCTTGAAGAATTAAATATGACGAGAAGCCGACTTCGAGAAAACAAGATTGACGTTATGCGCATCAAACTCAGTGACTAGCTTAGTTCGAATTTTTACTGCACTAGTAACACTGCAAATAGCAGCTTGCGGTAACACGCCATTAACAACATTAGAGCCCATAGTAATGCCAACTGAAGAGGCGCCAGTTAATGTGCTTTTGCTACCACCAAAAGTAAACAAATCAGCGATGCGAATCAGCATATCCTCAGTCGGTGACATGATGATTGGTAACAATTATCCAGAGAATCATTTGCCTGATGATGATGGCGTTAGCTTCTTGAGTGATGTAACTACCATTATTTCCAACGCCGACATCGCTTTAGGTAATCTTGAAGGCGTGCTAATTGACGGTGGCATACCAAGCAAAAAATGCAGCGACCCAAGCATATGTTATCTTTTCCGCTCACCAACGCGTTACGCTGACCATTTCAAAAATGCAGGCTTCGATATTATTAGTCTTGCAAATAATCATGCACGTGATTTTGGTGAAGAAGGTCGCACAAGCAGCATGAATGCAATTGCTGCTAGAGGCATGCTTCACTCTGGACGAGAAGGAGACTTTGCATCAATGGAGCTAAACGGCCTCAAGATTGCTTTTCTTGCGTATGCAGTAACCAAAAACTCCAACATGATGCTGGATTATAAACTTGCTTTCACGACGATCGGTCAGTTCGAAAAAACTCATGATCTCATCATCGTTTCTTTTCATGGTGGAGCAGAGGGGACAGACGTCACATATATCCCGTTCGCGGAGGAAGAATACTTCGATGAACCTAGGGGCGATGTTGTCTGGTTCGCTCGTGGGGCTGTAGATGCGGGTGCCGATCTGGTAATCGGTCATGGACCACACGTTGTTCGTGCGATGGAGCGCTACAATGGCCGCTTAATCGCCTATAGCCTCGGCAACTTCGCAACTTATTATGGTATTAGTGTTACTGGCATCAAGGGCATCGCCCCGATCCTAACTGCAACACTCGATGGTAATGGTGTTTTTATTGACGGCCAAATCACTTCGACAATACAGCTGCGACCTGCTGGACCAAGCCTTGATAAAAAACAAAGAGCACTCAAACTCATTCGAAATCTGAGCACTAATGACTTTTCAAATCCGGGCCTGCGATTCAAATCAGACGGCAGTATAATTCCAATACCTAGAAAAACCGTCAGAAAACATAAATTAATCGTCGCTCCCGACTGATTTAACATCCACACCTAATGATCGTAGCTTTCTATAAAGATGCGTTCTTTCCATGCCAACACGCTTCGCAAGTTGGCCAACCTTACCGTCACATAGCACTAATTGTTGTCGCAAATAAGAACGCTCAAATTTCTCACGTGCCTCACGCAAGGGCAGGGCCAACAAGTCTTGCTTAACAAGAAGCTCATCTGTTGGCATCACCAAACTAATTTCAGCTTCTACTTCATCTAATGTTATGTCTTCTTCGCTTCCAGATAAAAGTAAAAGTCGCACAAGATGCTCTAGTTCACGAACATTATCAGGCCATGGATAGTTACGTAATCGATTCTGTGCGGCAAAACTGAATCGACGAAAGGTCAAATCTTCAGCATCAACCAATTTATCAACATAGTGGCTCAGCAATTCAGGCACATCCTCAGAATAATCTCGAAGCGGTGGCACTCGAAGATTAAAAACGCTCAGCTCTGCAACAAGTTCCCGTCTCAAATTACCACTATCAATAGCATTCTCGTAATCAGCACTGACCGTTGCAATAATCCGAGCATTCATCTTTACAGGAGTAGATCCACCAACCCGCATAAAATGACCATCTTCAATAATACCCAGCAAGATCTTCTGCGCCGTATCACTAAGGTCCGAAAGTTCATCGATCACTAGGGTGCCGCGCGCCGCGCGCTCTAAAGTGCCAGTAATAATTTCGCCATCTGCTTCGTGGCCAAACAATTGCTCTTCCGCATTGCTATCAGTTAAGGATGCCGCAGTTATATTAGTCAGTGGCTCGTTAGTTCGTTGACTAAGCACATGCATGTAACGTGCAAAATCACATCGTCCTGTGCCAGATTCACCACTTAATAAGACAGCTCCATCATGGTGAGCATATTGTTGCAATCGCTCACGAAGCATCTCAATGACTTTGCTCTTACCGACAGGAGCAAGCGAAGAAGATAACAAATTCTTTGCTGATTTAGATTGTGTTCCAGTAGACTCTAGTGCTACCTCAACGGTACGTAACAACTTCGCAATTGAGAGTGGCTTTTCAATAAAGTCAAACGCACCTAACCTTGTAGCCTCTACTGCTGTATCAACAGTTCCGTGACCCGACATAATAACCACAGGGCAATTCAGATAACCTTTGTCAGACCACTCCCGAAGCAAAGTAATGCCATCAGTATCCGGCATCCAAATATCAAGCAAGATAAGATCGAATTTCCAATTTTCATGAGCGGAACGCGCTTCACAGGCATCTGCAGCAACTTTTACCTGGTAGCCTTCATCTCCAAGTATGTCCTGTATCGATGCACGAATATCAGCTTCGTCGTCTACGACCAATACATGAGGATTACTCATGCTTACCCCTCCTAGCTTCGGCGCGGCCTGGGGTCCTTGCCATCATTTTTTCTCTTGCTAGCTCATTTAGTGGCAGATAAATATTAATCATTGCCCCGCCATCGCTTCTGTTCTTGGCATGTATCGTACCAACATGCTCTTCGACTAATTTCTTAACTATCGCGAGGCCAAGGCCAGTTCCCTTTGGCTTAGTCGTAACATATGGATCGAAAACCTGACTCACTGATTCGGTCTTAAAGCCTGGCCCATTATCTTCAACACGAATCTGGACCATTTGTATGTCATCAATCTCAGCGTCTCCAATTTGCACATCAATGCGCCCATCAGTAATGCCTTCAAGTGCCTCAATAGCGTTTCGAATAAGGTTATGGAGAATTTGACGAACGCGCCCAATATCGCCTTCGACTAGCGCTATTGTGGGATCCGATGTCAACACTATTGCGACCTCATTTTCCTGAGCGCGATACAAGTCCACAATTTCATGGGCAAGTTTGTCGATATCAAAACGACTTATATCCATATCAGGTGCGCGAGCATAATCGCTGAATGCATTTACCATTTCTTTCATTGCTTCGACTTGCTGCACAATCGTATGCGTCGCACGATCGAGTATTTGTGCCTCTTCCTCGTCCATAGTACCGAGGTATTTACGCCGCATGCGTTCAGCTGACAACTGTATTGGCGTCAATGGATTTTTAATTTCATGTGCAAGCCTGCGAGCAACCTCACCCCATGCCGCATCGCGTTGTGCCTGTAACAATGCAGTAATGTCATCAAATACAATAACGAAGCCCGCTGCATTGTCCCCATCGCTAGGCAGTGTTATACAAGCGCAAGTTAGTACACGTCGACCAATTTCTTCGCGCAATACAATTTGTTCGCGCCACTCAGTTTCGCCGGCATCAAGATGAACGTAAACAACATCCACAAATTGCTCCATCAATGGCATGCCCTTGGCTACATCCATAATCGACTCGCCAGCCCTATTCTCAAGGTTAACTCCCAGAATTGAACCAGATGCCTGATTGGCCGTACGAATTTTTAAATCGGATTCAAGAGCGAGTACGCCTGTCGATAATCGCGCCAAAATCACTTCCAAGTTAGTGCGCTCCGCTTCAATCAGAGCCTGACTGAGTGTCGCCTCGCGACGTGCTGTCGCTAAACGCTGTGTCATATCATTGAACGAGCTAACAAGAAATCCAATTTCATCACGTGACGGTGTTGGTAATCGAGTGTCGAAATTTCCCATCGCAACAGCACGTGTGCCAGCCACTAAATCTTGAATGGGCGCGACAAGCCTACGAGACAACACAAACGCACCATAAATCGCTGCTAACAAACTAAGCAAAAGAACAAAGGTCAATGTGATGGTCAATAGGTCTTTGAGGTCTTCGCGAAAGAATACAAGTTGCTGATACTCCGAGAACGAATTCTCAACACTGTTAATCATGTCACCAAGTCGCTCATCAACTGGGAAGTGAGCCTGTACAATTCTTGACCTGCGCGCTTGATTGCCACGATAGATGAATGAGATTGCAGTTCTAATCTCGGAACTACCCGTATTTAGAGGTTCTAGACTAACAAATGGTCGATCCTGCTGTATTTGCAAAGAAACCTCTTCACTAAGCGGCTTAGGAAAGGCTGCGGTGGTCGAATTTGAACTAGTGGCGAGCATTCGATTGTTGTCCGCATATAGAGTCATTTCACTAGCACCACTCTCTCTACGCATCATACTGAGTTCAAAAACAACCTGTCGGTCGGGTAAAATGGCGAGTTTCTGAGCAGCTTGTGTTGTCGAATATAGATGCTGTCGTTTACGAATTTCAATCGCTGCTCGACTCAACGTAATCGCGTTCTCGAGTCCTTCTTCAATTTGCACGTTAAACCAGCTGTCAATCCCGCGATTGATGAATTGAATGGAAAAATAGAAAACCACGATTAATGGCAACACAGCAAGGCCAACAAACATACCAACCATACGCGCTTTTAGTTTCGCACCAGGAACGTTGCCACGATAATCACGTAACAATCTCCAAAGATTGCTGATTAAAATAAGCAGGAGAATAAAACCGCCTGCTACGTTAACCATCAAAATAATATTTTGCAGCCGATCAAAATCATCAGATCGCTCTACAGTCTGTGTAAGCAAAAACAATGCTACTAGAACCAACGTGACACCGGCCACGCTCATTAAAGTTAAAAGAATACGTTTTAGCGTTCTAGAAGCCATTCAAACCATTCGCTTTGTAGTTGCCACTGACCACGCCAGAAAAATAGAAGTCGCAAGGATGCTGGATATTGCTGCGTATTAAGCATCGCGCGAAGACGCAACCGATATGGCTTATCAGCAATCAACAATGCATCATCAATTATAGGTAAGCCTTGCACTCGACCAAGGCTATTAAGTGCGGAATAAAGAGTTGCAAAACTGTCCTGATCTCCACTATTAAGATTCCTGACAATATAACGCTGGCTTAGTGGTCGATATTCAAGGGCATAGCGGATCGCAAGCTCCGCATCGACACTATCGACAAGAAAGCGCTTTACACGAATAACCTGTATCTGCATTTCAATAGTCAACGTTACGCCACTTTCTAGCGCAGCCAGAGCCTTATCACTGAGGACAAGCTGAAGACGGGCATCTAACGTATGCACTTTGCCAGCTTGTTGAGTCACAGCAGATCTAACTTCAAAGTAGCCCTCGCGTTGAACAGCATCCTCAGCGAAGCCAGTATCAAAAACGAGCACAGCCAAGAGTGCGGCCAAAAGGCGGCACGATTGAATGAGGCGTTTTTTTGTAGTTAGCTTGAACATTGATGTTTTTTTAGAATTCCTTCTCTTTTTGTAGGGCCGCATAGTAAAAACCATCCAAACCTGCAGAACCGGGCAGAACTTGAAAACCAAACACCTTTCTCCGCATTAAATCGCGGATGTTGTTATTTGGCAACATATCGTTTTCAACTGCATCATGATGAGTCTTCAAAAATTCACTTATCACTTCATCATTTTCCACCGCTAGAACCGAACATGTCGCATACAACAATATTCCACCCGGAGATAACAAACCCCAAAGCTTCTCCAGTAAAACGCGTTGCGAGCTGACCAGATTTTTAAGATCGCTGGCTCGCCGCAGTATCTTGATATCCGGATGCCGTCGGATAACGCCTGAGGCTGAGCATGGGGCATCAAGAAGAATGCCGTCAAACTTTACACCATCCCACCAGCTCTCTGGTTTCGATGCATCGGCGGCTATAATAGTTGCGTCTTGGCCCATTCTGCGAAAATTGTCACTAACTCTTAAAAGGCGGGATTCGTTACTATCCACTGCAACCAACGTTAACTTATCACCGCCAAGCTCCAATAAATGACTACTTTTCCCCCCAGGGGCTGCACAAGCATCCAAAATATGGCCATTAGGGTCCTGTAAGAGCCAGTGCGCTGCGATCTGAGCAGCTGCATCTTGCACGGAAACATCGCCTGCCTCGAATCCCGGAAGATCTTCTACTGCTTGCGGAACTCTCAAGCAAATGGCATCTTCAAACCCGTCAAGCTTATCGGCTTCGATCTCAACAGCACGCAATCTTTTAATGTATTGGTCAACGCTACCGCGCGATGAATTCGTCCGTAACCACATCGGTGCACGCTCATTATTGGCTGTTAAAATGTCCTTCCAATCATCAGGCCAATCTTCTCGAATTTGATCAATTAACCAAGCTGGGTGATTCCATTTGGATTGTTTGTCCTTCACCTCTACCGCAACTAAGTCTTCACGTACAAATCGCCTCAGACAGGCATTGACCAATCCCGCTAATTCTGGCCGTCGCAACTCACGTGAAGCTTCCACGGTTTCATGCAGAACAACATAATCGGAAATTCTCATTTTAGTAATTTGATATAGCCCAATGGCAACTAAAGCATTGATAACTCGATCACGCTTTCGAAGCGGTTTACTGATTAACTGGTCTATCCAAAATTGCAGTTGCCAATGATGTCTAAGGCAGCCATAACATAGCATTCTCAGCAATGAACGATCGCCTACAGCAACGCGATTTTCATTCTTCGCAATAGCAACATCGAGAGACTTACCGCCGCTAACAACAGCGTCAACAATTTCAGCAGATACTGCTCTTACTTTTGCCCCAACCGATTTTTTCATCGTAAATCAATTTGAGTGACGAATGTCTTTGCGTCAGTGCGGCGTTTCCCTGCTAATTGTAGCGACTCAAGTTGCAACCCATCACGGCCACAAGCAACAACAATACCTCTAGAGTCATACTGAATAAATGACCCAGGTGGAGCATCTACACCGGAAACAACACTAGCCTTCCAAACTTTTATTCGTTTTTCATCTTTGTCAAAAAAGAAGGCTCCTGGCGCTGGGTTGTAAGCCCTAATTCGACGCCACAGCTCATCGGCAGATAATACCCAGTCAAGAACTGCATCTTGTTTTTGAATTTTCGGAGCATAAGTCGCTAAAAAATCATCCTGAATTATACTGTCAAGATTAGCAGCGAGAATTTTCGGTAAATCCGACAAAAGCAGTTCGCTGCCAAGCAGCGCTAATCGATCGTGTAATTCACTAGCGCTTTCATCCTCACTAATCTGTACAGATTTACTCGAATAGACCGGCCCACAATCAAGGCCGGCTGTCATGTGCATCAGACTCACGCCGGTAGTCTTATCATTAGCGAGAATTGACGCTTGGATAGGTGCCGCACCTCTCCATCGCGGCAATAAAGATGCGTGCACATTAAGACAAGCTAATCTAGGAATATCGAGAATTGTTTGCGGCAGAATCAATCCGTAGGCTGCGACAATCATAATGTCCGGCTCTAATGCCGCCAGCTGCTCTTGTGCAGCAGCATCTCGCAATGTCAAAGGCTGCAGGACATCAATGCCTCGATCCAGAGCATAGCGCTTCACCGGACTTGCAGTTAATCGCTGACCGCGGCCCGCTGGTCTGTCTGGCTGGGAATAAACAGCTACAACGTCATATCCAGTATCAACAAGTGCTGATAACGAGACAAGTGCAAACTTCGGTGTACCGGCAAAAACAATACGGGGTGCACTCAACGATGATGACCTAAGAGACAACAGCGGTCTGTTGCCTGCGCTCTTTTTCTAGTTTCTTGCGAATACGAGAGCGCTTTACCTCAGACAAATAATCTACGAATAATTTACCATCTAAGTGATCAATCTCATGCTGAATACAGACAGCAAGCAGTCCTTGGGCATCGAGCTCAACTTCATCACCCTCTCGATCGAGAAAACGAACTTTGATATTTTCAGCGCGTTCGACCTCTTCATAATAACCAGGAACTGATAAGCAGCCTTCTCCTGTTACAATAACGCCGTCTTTCTCAAGAATCACAGGATTAATTAAAGCAAGCGGCTCGTTCTTTTCGCTTGACACATCAGTCACCAACAGACGCTTGTGAACATCCACTTGAGTAGCCGCCAAACCAATACCTGAAGCTTCGTACATAGTTTCCAACATATCATCAATAAATATACGTAACTGATCGTCAACGACATCAATTAAGGCCGCTTTGGTCCTGAGACGAGGATCAGGAAATTCAAGAATTTTCAGTTTTGCCATAATGTGAACATAAGTCAGCTAATATCAATTTAAGTTAAAATCTACTTGGTGAAACACAATCAATCAAATAATAACTCGCATAAATGCCTAAAAAGTGACCTAACTTTCTAACTTTATTGAAAAAATATAAGGCAATTGTGCCTTAATTATGGGCTCATCGAAATGCAAATTGGGACTGGAAATGTGGACTACAGCAGCTTTAATCATTCAAAAACATAGTATAGCAATGCCTGATAGTTTCGGGCTCATGCTGATTGATGCCAGATATGCTTCCAGCGAAATAAATTCTCCTGTCCAAATCAGTCTTTTGCTGCCTCCTCTTTGTCCCTACGGTCCTTACCTTTGAAGAACTCTTTCATTCTCTTCTTAAGTGTCTTACGAACCTCTTTAGCTTCTTCTTTTGTGACATAGCCATCAGAATTTGCATCCATGGAATTAAAACGCTCACGTCCCTTATCAGCTTGCATAGCAACGAATGCCTCATGCTCTTCATATGAGACTTTTCCATCTTGGTCCAGGTCCATCATTTTAAAGAAGTTCCTAGATTGAGGATCCTTCCGTAAACTTTTGTGGTCATCTGCCATGACAGAAAACGATAAAACTATGCCTGTTAGTATTAATATTATCTTCTTCATAAGAATTACCTCTCAATATAACGTATCTATTAAAACGATACATATGGCCGTTGGTTTACATATAAAAAATTTATTTGTGCGGTTTTGAATAGAACATTAGTGTAAGTACCAGCTCACAAATAGACTTGGTGTGAATCCGCGGAAGTTCACTTCCGTTTCGAGGATTTCGCCTTCTATAATATCGTACTCTGTATACCATGCTCTTTATCATAGAATTTCATGGTAAAATTAAGTCGCTTTCAAGCGAGCATTAAGCAACAATTGCTTGAAGATAAGGAGTTGCTCCAAGCATGAAAGAAAACGTTATCGACGTTCTAATGTACCTCTTTGAAACTTACGTTGACACAAAAGAAGATCCCGAGCCCAATCAAAATGAATTGCGGCTCGAGCTGCTACAAGCAGGCTTTAGTGATAGTGAAATTGAAAGCGCATTAGTATGGCTTGATGGCCTAACGGGCCATCAAGAAAGCCTAAACTATGGCAATTTATCCACGCATGGCACCCGCATTTATAATGACTTCGAACATGAACGGCTCGATGCGTATTGTCGTGGCTATATCATTTATCTTGAGCAAACAGGAATTTTATCGCCACCACAGCGAGAATTACTTATTGATCGTTTACTGGCGCTCGAATCTGCGGATATTGATGTCGAACAAATGAAATGGGTTGTCCTGATGGTATTGTTCAGTCAACCAGGTCAAGAACTCAACTACGCCCGCATGGAAGACCTTATTTTTGATGAAGGTGCTGGCTCTATCCATTAACAGAGTTATTCGATTTTCTTGACAGTTTGTTGCTAAACACGTAATTAATCCGCGGCATAATCAGCGGTTTCGGTTTTTTCAGATAAACTTATTCTAGATATACAAGGGCACGAGCCATCCAATGCCGAAGAATCTCGTAATAGTAGAGTCGCCTGCCAAGGCAAGCACAATAAGCAAGTATTTGGGTAAGGACTTCGACGTTCTAGCCTCTTACGGTCATGTGCGCGACCTAATACCAAAAGAAGGTGCTGTTAATACAGAAAACCAATTCACGATGAAATACCAGATCATCGAGCGCAACGAGAAACATGTAAAGGCCATTATTAAGGCATTGAAGAATGCTGAAGGCCTATATCTCGCAACTGATCCGGATCGTGAAGGAGAAGCTATCTCATGGCACTTAGTAGAACTTCTTAAAGAAAAGGGGATTCTCGATAAAATTGCAGTACATCGAGTCGTATTTCATGAAATAACGAAACAAGCTGTGCGCGATGCCGTAAGCAATCCCCGCGAAATTTCAACTGATCTCGTTGGAGCGCAGCAAGCACGACGAGCACTGGATTATCTCGTTGGATTCAATTTATCTCCATTGCTTTGGAAAAAAGTACAACGCGGCCTGTCTGCTGGGCGCGTGCAAAGCCCTGCACTTCGAATGATTATTGAACGCGAAATCGAAATCGAAGCATTCAAGGCGCGTGAATACTGGTCAATTAAGGCCAACGTCAGCAAGAATGGACAAGGATTTACATCACGGCTTGTTAGCTACAAAGGCGAAAAAGTTGAACAGTTCAGCTTCAAAAATAAAGATGAGGCTCACGCAGTTGAGGAAAATATTGTTAATGCCGCGGCGGGCAAGTTTGACGTACTAAACGTAACCAAGCGTCAACGTCGTCACAATCCTGCCGCCCCATTTACAACATCCACATTGCAACAGGAAGCCTCACGTAAACTAGGATTCAATGCACAGCGTACAATGCGCGTCGCGCAAAAGCTCTATGAAGGTATTGCGTTACCCGGTGAGGATCAAGTTGGCCTAATCACTTACATGCGTACTGACTCAGTCACATTATCAGAAGTCGCATTGACCGAGATTCGTGAACTTATTGCAGAACGCTACGGCGCAGAAAACGTCCCCGAAGAAGTGCGCAAGTTCAAGACTAAAGCAAAAAATGCCCAAGAAGCGCATGAAGCAGTGCGACCCACCTCTGTAGTGCGAGCACCCGATGACTTAAAAGCGGTGCTTGATAAGGACCAATTCAAGCTTTACTCGCTTATTTGGAAGCGCACAATGGCGTGCCAAATGGTGCCGGCAGTATTTGATACCGTTGCCATCGAAATGATCGCAGGGCCTGCTGATGATGGCCATCGCATGCGAGCTAATGGCTCAGTATTAGTCGAGCCTGGCTTCAGGGCCGTTTATTTGGAAGGTAAAGACGATTCTGAAGATAATGACGACGATCGTTTATTGCCAGAAATCAAGGAAGGCGACGTTATTAAGCTCGACGAACTCCGACCAGAGCAGCACTTTACTGAACCACCCCCACGATTTACAGAAGCCAGCCTCGTGAAAACTCTCGAGGAATACGGTATTGGTCGTCCTTCGACATACGCCAGCATTATCGAAACATTGAAGAGCCGCGAATATGTGGAGATGGATGCTAAACGATTTTTACCTACAGACATTGGCCGTATGGTCATTGGCTTTCTTACTGAACACTTCACTCAGTATGTTGATTACGACTTTACCGCCAATCTTGAGAATGAACTGGATCTCGTTTCGCTCGGTGAAAAAAATTGGGTACCGTTGCTTGAGAAGTTTTGGAAACCGTTCCATGCACTTTGTGAGGAAAAGGAAACTTCAGTTACTCGCGAGCAGGTTGCACAAGCTCGGGAAATTGGTACTGACCCAAAAAGTGGTAAACCAGTAACTGTTCGTATGGGTCGCTTCGGTCCTTTTGTTCAAATCGGCACTAAAGACGATGAAGAAAAGCCAAAATTTGCGGGCCTTCGTCCTGGCCAAAAAATGGCTGATATTGATATGGCGACCGCAATGGAATTATTTAAGCTACCTCGAAAATTGGGAGAGACCGAAGATGGTTTGTCAGTAACAGCCAGCATTGGTCGATTTGGTCCCTACATTCGCTATGGTGACAAATACGTGTCAATGAAAGAAGACGACCCATATATTGTTGAGTTACCTCGTGCATTAGAGCTTATTAAAGAAAAAATAATTGCCGATGCTAATCGCCTTATTTTGGATTTTGAAGAACAAGGTATTCAAGTACTAAACGGTCGTTATGGTCCTTATATTACAAACAAAGAAAAAAATGCACGGGTACCAAAAGATCGCGAGCCAAAGTCTCTAACACTAGAAGAATGCACAGAACTTTTGGCAGCAGCACCTATGCGCCGTAAACGCAGTAAAAAGAAAGCTGTGAAGAAGAAGGCCAAAAAGAAAGTAGTGAAGAAGAAGAGTTAAAAATCTAGATGAATACACCTGCTGATATCGCTGCAAAAGTCTTACGCAGTGGCGGTGTAATTGCATATCCAACTGAGGGTGTTTTCGGTCTTGGTTGTTTGCCTGGCGATGATGCAGCAGTAAAACGAATTCTCAACATCAAGAAACGAGATGCATCTAAGGGCCTTATTTTAATTGCTGCTAATGCCTCTCAGCTCGATCCCTGGATCACATTACCTGACAATACTTTGCTGCCGAAACCAGTAGAAAATTACCCTATAACCTGGATTGTGCCAATTTCATCAAAAACCACTAATCTGATTCGCGGCAATAACAGCGGCATTGCTGTCAGATTGACAGACAATTCAATCGTTCAATCAATCTGCTCAACCGTGGAATCTGCTATTGTTGCAACAAGTGCCAACATTAGTGGCCAATCGGTTGCAAAAGATCAATCCGACCTTAGTCGACAATTCAAAGATCTAGTTGATTATATTGTGCCAGGCGAATGCGGACCCGCTTCAGGCCCATCAGAAATTCGTATCCTGGCAACTGGAGAAATCTTGCGACGTGGCAAAAAATGAATAATGTGCGAAATTAATTTAGTAAAATCCTATTTGCAAACATTACAGAACCAGATTTGTGTGGCTCTGGAGCATTTGGATGGACGCGCTGTTTTTAAAAAAGATCACTGGGAACGAGATGCTGGTGGTGGTGGCGAAAGCCGCATACTAACTGGAGGAGCTATTTTCGAAAAAGCCGGTGTCAGCCTCTCACATGTGTTTGGTAATGAAATGCCACCATCTGCAACAAAAAATCGTCCTGAATTAACTGGCAAGCAATTTCAGGCTGTTGGCGTATCGTTGGTACTTCATCCTAACAATCCTTATATCCCAACGACACATGCCAATTTCCGTTTTTTCACAGCTGGCTCATCAAATCCAATCTGGTGGTTTGGTGGTGGGTTTGATCTTACACCTTGTTACCCATTTCGTGAGGATGTAATACATTGGCATGAAGTCGCCAAAGCCTCCTGTGACCCGTTCGGTAAAGATGTTTATACCCGCTACAAGAATTGGTGCGATGAATATTTTTATCTAAAACATCGAAATGAAACACGTGGTGTCGGTGGCCTTTTTTTTGATGATCTCAATGAAACAGGATTTGATAGAAGCTTCGAATTTCTACAGTCAGTAGCCAATAACTTTCTAGCTGCATATGTGCCAATCGTTATACGACGAAAGGACAGCTCATTTGGAGAAAGGGAGCGAAAATTTCAACTGTACCGTCGTGGGCGCTATGTTGAATTTAACTTACTCTACGATCGTGGCACTTTATTTGGATTACAGTCTGGTGGCCGTACTGAATCTATTCTTATGTCTCTTCCACCTCAAGTTAGCTGGCAGTATGACTGGCAGCCCGAACCAGGCTCGCCTGAAGAAGAGCTTTATCGTAACTACTTAAAACCATATGATTGGCTTGATAGCACGTTATAATATGCTTATTAAGTGCTTTAGCTAATCATCAAATCAAACTGCTAATACAAAAAATCATAAATAAGGCATGAAAAACATCGATAAATATAGGGAAAATAAGAAATTCTCGGTATCATCATTAATTCTCTTATTGTGATTAACTATGAGTCATTCAACTCTCGGACAGTTCCCTAGAATACGTTTGCGGCGTGCTCGTCGCACCGCGGGCCTGCGTCGCCTTGTTGCTGAGACTAATCTATCCACTGACAACCTCATATACCCAGTTTTTGTGCTCGAAGGCGAAGGTAGAATCGAGCCTATTAAATCAATGCCGGGCATCAGCCGTAAGAGTATTGACAAATTACTCAATGAACTCATAGAAGTTCGTGACCTAGGCATCCCAGCAATCGCACTATTTCCAGTAATTGACGTTTCACGAAAAACGCCTGACGGTATTGAGTGCAGCAATCCTGAAGGCCTTATTCAAAAAGCTATTCAGGCTATAAAGACCGAATTTCCAGAGCTAACGGTGATCACAGACGTCGCGCTTGATCCATATACTACACATGGCCAGGACGGGATTATTGATGATGATGAATACGTACTAAATGATGAAACCATCGCAATACTAGTCCGCCAAGCATTATCACATGCTGCTGCTGGTGCCGACATAATCGCACCTTCAGACATGATGGATGGTCGTATTGGAAAAATTCGTATTGCCTTAGAAGATGCTGGCCACAGCAATACACTAATCATGGCCTATGCCGCAAAATTTGCCTCTAACTTCTATGGACCATTCCGTGATGCGGTCGGATCAACTACAAATCTTGGCGAAGGCGACAAAGCGACGTATCAGGTTGCGCCATCAAATGCGGTTGAAGCAATTCGTGAAGTTGGACTCGATATTGACGAAGGTGCAGACTTTGTCATGGTAAAGCCAGCATTGCCATATCTTGATATCGTCCGCCGCGTAAAAGAAAGCTATCAGGTTCCGATCTTTGCTTATCAGGTTAGCGGGGAATATGCGATGCTCAAAGCTGCTGCAGACAATGGCTGGCTCATTGAAAGAGAGGCTGTACTTGAGTCTCTACTCAGTATTAAGCGTGCTGGAGCCAATGGTATTTTGACATATTTCGCAATTGACGCTGCTAAATGGCTCAAGAGTTAAAATTTGATAAGTAAAACCACAACTACAAACGCATCTATTGATCGCTATGGTGTCATAGGGTATCCCATATCTCATAGTCGCTCTCCACAAATTCATCGATTATTCGCACTGCAGACTAAACAGTCCTTACGATATGAACCACTAGAGAACTCTCCCAAAGAACTAGAAGCGGCCGTGCGAGATTTTCAACGCATGGGAGGTAAGGGCCTTAATATAACGGTTCCTCACAAAACAGAAGTTATAAAACTCGTCGATAAAATGAGTGAACGAGCATCAACGGCAGGCGCTGTTAATACTTTGAGTTTCAAAAGTGGCGAAATCTACGGTGATAATACCGATGGTATCGGATTGCTAAGAGACCTTACTGTTAATCTCAGTCTATCCGTAGAAAATGCAAATATACTTATTCTGGGAGCCGGTGGTGCAACACGTGGCATAGTTGCATTGCTGCTTGAAATGCGGCCGAAATCACTGACGATCGCAAATCGATCCTTGGATAAAGCTGAAGCTCTTGCAGTACATTTTTCTCACTTGGGGCCCATATCTGCTTGTGCTTTCAACGCGGTCCCCAATTCCCATCCCTACGACCTAATCATCAATGCCACATCTGCCGGAGTTAAGGGCGAAATGCCATCGTATCCTAGTGGTGCAATTTCCAATGCAACTTATTGTTACGATCTTTCTTATGGGTTGAATCCAACACCTTTTAGCGTATGGGCCCGTAAAGCAGGGGCCCGCGAGTCCATAATGGGTTGGGGTATGCTGGTTGAACAAGCGGCCGAATCTTTTAATCTATGGCGCGGTGTGCGACCTAATACGGCACCAGTTATCAAAGAGATATCTATCAACGCATAGTCACCATTTCTTCCGCATTTGTTGGGTGGATAGCCACTGTATCGTCAAAATCTTTCTTTGTGGCACCCATACGCATAGCAACAGCAAAGCCCTGTAGCATTTCGTCAGCACCATTACCAAAAACATGCACTCCAACAACACGTTCATTCTTGCCTGCTGTAATAAGCTTCATTGCAGCGCTCTGTCGATCTTCACCAAGCGCATAAAACATGGGCGTAAATCTGCTCGTATATACCTTGAAATCATCCCCATACTCCTTACGAGCTTCGTCTTCAGTCATGCCAATAGTGCCAATCGTGGGATGGCTAAAAATTACTGTTGGTATCAAACTATAATCAAGATAACGGTCGGTCATCCCGCCGTAAAGGCGATCAGCTAGACGGCGGCCGGCAGCAATTGCGACGGGAGTTAAAGCAGCTCTTCCTGTCACATCACCCAACGCATAAATGTGCTCAACATTGGTTGATTGCATTTTATCTGTCGGAATAAATCCACGCTCATCTATATCAACACCAGCCCTCTCGAGATCCAATGCAGCAGAATTTGGTGACCGACCGACTGCCCATAGAAGAGCGTCAACAGGATCAAGTTCTCGACCATTCTCTGAAGTCAAAACCAGACCATCATCAGTCGAGCGAACTGTCTTCGGAATAATGCCTGTCTCAATTGAGATACCGCTTTTTTCCATAGCGTTTTTAAGCTCAGAACTCAACATCTTATCAAAGCTTCGAAGTACACCATCTTTTCGTACAATGACTTTTGTATCACTTCCAAGACCGCTGAATACACCCGCGAGCTCAACTGCGATATATCCGCTGCCCGCAATCAGTACACGCCTAGGCTTCTGCTTCAGGGCAAAAAAATCATCCGAAGTAATGCCTAATTCTGCTCCAGGAATACTTGGCACAATTGGTTTGCCTCCTGTTGCAACGATAATACGCTCTGCCTGATATTGCTCATTATCAACCGCAATCGTATTAGCATCGATAAATTTTGCGTTGCCTGCGACATACATCACACCACGCTTATTTAAATTGGTCTCATAGATATTATTCAGTCGAGCAATATAAGCATCTCGTCGTAATTTAAGCTCCGCCCAATCATGCCCTATGACAGAAATATCGTAACCATAGTCTGCCGCATGCTTAAATTCTTGTGAATAATGAGCCGCGTACCACATTACTTTTTTTGGCACACACCCTACGTTTACACAAGTGCCCCCAAGTGGCCCCTGCTCAATAACCGCAACACTTGCTCCATACTCGGCTGCACGCTGGGCACTTGCTAGTCCACCGCTACCGCCACCAATTACCAGCAGATCATATTTTTTTGGCACTCTTATCTCCTTAATTTTCACTGCCGTATACATCAATCAAATCAACAATGCTGTGCTAAAATATGGTGCTTGAAAAGGAAATCAAGCGCTCCATGACGAACCCACTACTCGACATATCAACGCTGCCGCGATTTAACGACATTAGTCCAGCTCATGTGGTACCAGCGATTAAAAACATAATTTCGGATCATCGCCAGCAACTAAGTGATTTGCTGGAGGATAATACGGATCCGAATTTTGCGTCTCTCGTCACACCCATAGAAATCATGGGACATGATCTTAAGCGAATCTGGTCGCCCATCAGTCATTTACAAAGTGTACTTGGATCACCCGACTGGCGTGAAGCATTCATTCAAGCACTCCCCCTGCTAACTGAACATAGCACCGAAATATCACAAAACACACAATTGCAACGAGCTTATGCAACTGTCAGTGAGTCATTTTTAGTGGGCGCAAGCGAATCCGAACGCAGCGCTGTCGAACATGCATTGCGAGATTTTCACTTAGCAGGTGTAGACCTTCCAGAAATCGATAAGAAACGTTTTAAAGAAATCATGCAAGAACTCGCTTCAGTCCAGGCTAGCTTTGAACACAATGTTCAAGACGCTTCGGACGCCTGGTCTCTTTGTATTCTGAATTCTGAAGAACTCGCTGGAGTTCCACAACAAACTCTAGATCGCGCCAGAGAAGATGCAAATCAAAAACAATTGGATGGCTGGCTTCTGCTTCTAAATTATCCAACCTATAACGCCATTATGACGCACGCTGATAACCGATGCTTACGTGAAAAAATATATCGGGCATGGGCTACCCGTGGCTCAGACGTGGGAGATAATCCCAACTGGGACAACAGCAGTAATATTGAAAAAATATTGTCACTGCGGCATGAAGTTGCCAATCTCGTGGGTTTTAAAAATTACGCCGAATATTCCTTGGCGACGAAAATGGCAGAATCAACAGACCAAGTGCTCGATTTCCTTCGCGACTTAGCGGATAAATCGCGCAACGCGGCTGAACAGGAATTAGCGGCATTACAAGAATATGCCGACATGGATCTTCAACCATGGGATATCGCATTCTGGCTTGAGAAATACAAAGTAGCTAATTTCTCAATTTCAAATGAAGAGCTACGACAATACTTTCCAGCAAATACCGTTATAAAAGGACTGTTCAATCTAGCGACAAAGCTCTTCGATGTTTCTCTTTTCCAGGATAGCAATATCGCTGTCTGGCATGAAGATGTTCGCTACTTCCGAATCGAAGATTCGGCTGGCCAAGCTATTGGTGGATTTTATACCGATATATATGCTCGTAATGGAAAACGTAATGGCGCCTGGATTGACGAATGCGTCAGCCGTCAAGATCTCAATGACAAAACCGAGCTACCAGTCGGCTATCTCGTATGCAATTTTCCACCGCCTGATGACACAGGGCTGTCGCTATTAACACATGATGATATTGTGACCTTATTCCATGAGTTCGGCCATATGCTTCATCACCTCTTAACGCGAATCGACGTCCCAAGTATTTCTGGAATCAATGGTGTACCGTGGGATGCTGTGGAGCTGCCCAGCCAATTCATGGAAAACTTTGCATGGAATTATGAAGTTTTAAAAAAATGCTCGTCGCATCTAAAATCAGGTGATCCACTACCGCAAGCACTGTTCAATAAGCTAGAACAAAGCCGCAATATTGGTGCTGGGCTCGCCATGCTTCGGCAGCTGGAACTCGGAATGTTTGACTTTCTGCTTCATACTGAATTCAATCCTGAAGATCCCGTCCCAGCTCTTGAGATGCTACGCAACGTACGTGATCAAGTATCACTGTTAAAACACCCTGACTACAATCGATTACCGCATGCTTTTACGCATATATTTGCGGGTGGTTACGCAGCAGGCTACTACAGTTACAAATGGGCGGAAGTACTTGCAGCTGATGCATTTTCAGCATTTGAAGCATCTGGTATTTTTGATCCATTAACAGCCAGACGTTTTCGCACTGAGATTCTTGAAGTTGGAGGCAGTCGAAACATCATGGATGCTTATATTGCCTTTCGGGGCCGGAAACCAACGACAGATGCCCTACTTCGGCAAGATGGAATTTTGTCTAAATGAAAATTGCTACCTGGAATGTCAATTCTATGAATGTTCGGCAAGACCATGTCATTGAGTGGTTACAAAATCACGAACCTGATGTGCTGGTTTTACAAGAAATAAAACAGGTGACTGAGAAATTTCCTACCGATAAATTAGAATCAATTGGTTACCACTCCATCGTAAGTGGGCAAAAAACTTATAATGGTGTTGCTGTAATCAGCAAGGCGCTCGCGACAGATATAGTCACTGATTTTCCAGATTTTGAAGATCCTCAACGCAGAATTATAGCAACGACAATCAATGGCGTGAGGGTGATTGATCTGTATATACCTAACGGCTCTGAGGTCGGCTCTGACAAATACAAGTACAAGCTTTTATGGTTATCAGCTTTGTACCGCTTTATCAAAGCTGAGATGCAAGAACATAATAAATTGGTTGTTCTTGGCGATTTCAATATCGCGCCAGCTGATGCCGATGTGCATGACCCGAAAAAATGGGGAGAAGCAATTCTTTGCAGTCCTCTGGAGCGAAAGGCTTTATCCGACCTCTTAGACCTTGGCCTTACTGATGTCTTTAGAAAATTTGAGCATCCCGAAAAAACTTTCAGCTGGTGGGATTATCGCGCTGCTGGTTTTCGCCGCAACGCGGGCCTCAGAATCGACCTGATTCTAACCACTGACTCAATGACTGAAGGCTGTACAGCAAGTTATATAGATAAGGAGCCGAGGGCCTGGGAGCGTCCTTCAGATCATACTCCAGTTGTCGCTGAATTTAACTATTAATTGTATTTAAAACAAAGACTAAGCTGCGTTAGTGTTTAAAAAAATATGTAGTCAGTGATAATTGCTAATGTCCGTTTGATAGCAACCTCAGCGAGAGTGTTCGGTCTGTACTAAATTGGATATTTCTCTTTAGTAAATCATTTATGGTGTTGCTCTTCTCGCAGCAATCGAAGAGCGCGATACTCAGAACGTTTAAGGCGCCGATTCGAGAAAAAAGCAGCAAAAAACATCGCTACCACTGCATAAAATACGTCTGCCGCCGTCAGAACCTCATCAAAAAAGACTGGCCAGGTCATGCTCGTAGTAGCTAACAGAACTTGTACTGTTCCAATTTCAAGTTTTTCTGCCGTAAAGGATGCAGCGATAACAACGTTAACAAGGAATGCCCCTGTTGATGCCATCACAGCCGCTATGACCGGAAAACGCCAATCCGTGCCACGACCAGCCAATCGAATCGCATGACCAAGCAGAATGCCCAATATGATAATTAGCCATGGAAAAACTCGATCGGTCAGCCTGGATAATGCAACCAAAAAAATACTAAACAAAATAATAGTAATAAGTCCTGCAATAATAGCACTGCACATTGATTGAGCTTTGACCAGCAAATATCCGTCCGCTGATGTCACCTTTGTAGGTTCACCACTTCCATGTTTTTTTCGCAGGCGTAAGGGCTGCTGATTCATCTCTTAATCATCACAGTATTTATCGTGCAAAAAACGAAAATATATTAGGTGAGCCCAGCATTCCTTAAAGGCAATTCACGTACCCGTTTACCAGAAGCCGCGAAATATGCATTGACTATCGCAGGAGCTACAGGCGGGACTCCCGGCTCGCCAACGCCGCCCGGAGCTGCGTCAGACTCAATAATGTAAGTATCAATCTCGGCTGGTCCTTCGCTCATTCGAGTCATTGGATATGTATCAAAATTACCTTCCACCACAGCGCCATTACTGGTAGTGAGTTCCCCATGTAAAGCAAGACTCATACCAAAAATCCCCGCACCCTCTAATTGTGAGTGGACGCGATCGATATTGATGACAGTACCTGCATCGATCGCGAGCCAGAGTTTATGCACGATCAACTTCCCGTTACCATCTACACTGACTTCTGCCACAGTTCCAACGTAGGCGACGAATGAACGATGAACTGCGATTCCCAATCCATGACCTTCGGGCAATTCGCGACCCCAGCCCGCCATATCGGCAACTTTCTCCGCAATCGCACTCAAGCGCCCTGTATCAATTGGATGCTCAGCAAGGTCATGTCCGTAGTTCGTATACTTCCCGCCGTCTTTCGTCGGATCGATCTTACGGGCCGGGCCGATCATCTCGAGCAAATGCTCTTTCGGGTCCTGGCCTTTAGCGTGCGCCAACTCATCGATGAAGCCGCAGGCACCAAAAGCATGAAATACGTTGCACACCGATCGTAACCAGCCGATACGAAGATGCGCTTTAGCGTCACAAGTTTCGATTCGCAAATTGGGCACATCCCACGGAACATCGAGCAAGCCAAGGTCGGGCTCGAAGCCGCCTGGGCCAGTCACGTTTGGTGCGAAAGTCGAGGTAATTGAAGGAAAACTGCTGCGCTGTAACCAGCTTTGAGTTGTGCCATCCTCATCCATGCCTGCACGGAAATACTGTGCCGCAACAGCGTGAAAATAGCCGTGCCGAATATCATCCTCACGTGACCAAGCAACCATAACCGGTTGGCCCGTTTCACGAGCGAGCCAGGCTGCTTCTGCAATGAAGTCGGGTTTCGATTTGCGACCGAATGCGCCGCCGAGCATGGTGACATTCATTGTCACTTGCTCTTTTTCAATTCCCAATGTTGTGGCAACAGTGTTACGCGCCGTCTGCGGGTCCTGCGTTGCCGCCCACACTTCACAACTGCCGTCTTCGTTGACTATCGCTGCCGCGGCAGGTGGCTCCATCGGAGCATGCGCGAGATAGGGTGTGTAATAAACTGCCTCGAGGTGGCTGTGTGTTTGGTTATCAGCGTCACCGCGAGCCATAATGGTGGTGCCAGGAGCAGATGCCGAGGCGATTAGTTTTTCTTTATATGCCTGGCTTTCATGCTCTGCATTTTCACCACGGTCCCACTCAGTCTTAAGCACCTTACGACCCTCAATGGCCGACCAAGTGTTAGTCGCTACGATGGCAACACCACCCTTAATATTGAAAAGTGGGGGCGAAGTTGGCTCAGGCATTCGAATAACATCCACGACCCCACCAACCCTTCTTGCAGCCGCATCGTCAAAAGAGATCACCGTGCCACCAACCGCAGGACATCGCTCAATTGAAGCATAGAGCATATTCGGCAACACAGTATCAACACCATATTTAGCTTGACCAGTAGTAAAAGCTCGTCCGTCAATAGTGTCTACTGATTTTCCAATATAGCGATAGTTTTCTCGAGCTTTGAAGGCTGCTGTCTCTGGTTGTGGCATACCAATGGCTGTCTCAACTAGTTCATCGTAGCCAGCTGATTTACCACTGCCCTCGTGGTGCACCGCATGCTCACGTGCTTCACATTCATCTACTGGAACCGACCACATCACCGCCGCTGCTGAGATCATCATATCGCGTGCAGTTGCACCGGCATTTCTTAGCAAATCAAAATGCTTACGAATGCTCGTAGAGCCATCGGTATTCTGATCCCCATATGCCTCATGACCGATAGCCTGGATGACCTTGATCTTGTCCCAGTCAGCCTCTAACTCATCAGCAATTATTTGTGGCAATGAAGTGCGGATGCCTTGACCCATCTCTGAGCGATGACAAAATATTTCGACAATGCCATCGTTTCGAATGTTGACATATACATTAGGTGCTACGGACGCACTTGCCTTGGCCATCGGACCCACAGACATAGGAGCCTCGTTCGGATGACAAGCACTGACAAACGTCAAAGCAAATACTAGACCTCCACCTGCTTGTCCGGTGCGCTTCATGAATTCTCTGCGGCTAATTTTACGGAGCTCGCTCATGACTTACCTTCTGCAGCACGGTGGATTGCTTTACGAATTCTCGTATAAGTGCCGCATCGGCAAATATTACCACTCATTGCCTCATCGATATCGGCGTCAGAAGGATTCGGAATACGATTTAGAAGGCCTACGGCACTCATTATTTGGCCAGACTGACAATAACCACACTGAGCAACGTTCAATTCCCGCCATGCAACCTGAACCGGGTGGTTACCATCTTCAGTCAAACCTTCAATCGTCGTGACTTTAGCATCTTTGGCAGACGACAATGGAAGCATGCAAGAGCGCATCGGCTGCCCATTAATATGGACTGTACAAGCTCCGCAGAGCGCTTTTCCACAACCGTATTTTGTACCTGTTAGACCAGCGATTTCGCGAATTGCCCACAACAGTGGCATAGCTGGATCAGCATCCAAACTTAATTTCTCACCATTAAGCTCAAGATCGATAGACATAACGATTACCCATATAAATTCATTGATCAAATCAGGATAATAGCGCAGCTAGCTCTCAAGTGGGATAGGCATTTCCAATACGTTGGAAATCCAGAGCATGCACGACAGATTTATTCAAAATTTAACCAAATTAAATTTATTTAAATGCAAAAGTTTTTTATTTACAATCTTAAAGAATATACCCAAGAATTATTGAGACTATATAAGCAGCGGTAAGCCACTGATTTAAATTACATAAAATAATAAGGAAGAATAAATGTTATCGTTAAATCGACTATGTATATCAGATGCAGAATTACTAATTAAAGGAGCTCGAGACCGAGCGACTGAAATTGCAGTACCTATGTGTATCTCTGTGGTTGACGAATCTGGAAATCTCATTGCTTTTGAGCGAATGAATGGTGGCAAAATAACCAGTATTACAGTTTCTCAAGATAAGGCTTTTACTGCAGCGGCCGCACGCAAAGCTACTCATGAATACAATGCGGCTTGTGTGCCGGGCAACCTAGCTTTTGGTATACATACAGCATTAAACGGTCGTCTAAGCGTAGTTGGTGGTGGTTTACCAGTATTTGCTGATGGAGTAGTTGTAGGTGGAATTGGTCTTAGCTCCGGCACTCCTAAGCAAGATATGGATTGCGCGCAAGCTGGCATAGACTATTTTATCGCTCAACAAAATATTGATCATTCTAATTAAGCTATAACTAATTATTTATCTAGAGTAATAGAGGATACATTTTATGCCTAGATCATTAAAAAATTGTCATAACGTTGCAGACTTAAGAGACTTAGCAAGGCGTAAATTACCAAGTCCAATTTTCCATTACATTGATGGAGCTGCTGATGATGAGATAACTTATCGCAGAAATACTTCTGCTTTTGATGATTATGATCTAGTACCTAATGTACTTGCTGGCGTCGAAAACATAGATATGTCAATTGAGGTCATGGGCTTTAAATTAGGTCTACCAATCTTTTGCTCGCCCACTGCATTGCAACGTCTCTTTCATTACGAAGGCGAGAAGGCAGTCGCACTAGCAGCAGAAAAATACAATACATTATTCGGTGTATCGTCACTTACAACGGTCAGCTTAAAGGACATAGATGAGATGATTGGAACACCCAAAATGTTCCAATTTTATTTTCATAAAGACCGAGGCCTTAACGCTGCAATGTTGGAGGCTGCAAAAGCAGCAAATTTTGAAATCTTAACGTTAACAGTGGATACCATCACTGGGGGAAATCGTGAAAGAGATTTAAGAACAGGATTCACAACCCCGCCAAAATTAACACCTAAAAGCCTTCTGCAGTTCGCATGCAAACCTATGTGGGGATTGAATTATCTTTTTCGAGAAAAATTTGAGCTTGCGCAACTTAAAGGCCATGTGAAACAAGGATCCAACATTGCTATTTCCGTGGGTGATTATTTCTCATCAATGCTTGATCAAAACATGAGTTGGGATAATGTGGCTGATCTCCAGAGAGCTTGGGGTGGTAAGTTTTGCTTAAAGGGAATTATGAGTCCTCAGGATGCGCGACATGCGGTAGATATTGGTGCAGATGCCATTATGATTTCGAATCATGGTGGCCGACAACTTGATGGCAGCAGGAGCCCATTTGATCAGCTTGAGGAAATAGTTCAAGCGGTGGGTGGTGAAATAGAAATCATTCTAGACGGTGGTATTCGCAGGGGAACACATATTTTAAAAGCCATGGCGCTTGGTGCAACAGCTTGCTCAGGGGGTCGTATGTATCTCTACGCACTAGCAGCAGCAGGTAGGCTGGGCGTAGAAAGCGCATTGGGAAATATTCAAACTGAAATAGAGCGTGACATGAAATTAATGGGCATCAAGAGTTTGAAAGAATTAAGCCCAAACATGGTCAGACGTCGTTAAATTATTATTGCTACCCAATACCATCAACATTGAAAATAAAATTCTAAAGATAATTAAAGCCAAAAATCAGTTTCATACTTAATTTCTAAATTACCTCAGGTTGTTAGTTTATTCACTTTAAGTATATATAAAAAAATATTTATTCATTTAACTCCTTTACACTTCACATCTAATCGTCATTTGATCCTATTGCTGCGATTTAAAATAAAATGCTAAAACGGAAGTTTGCTCCAAGGATCTAATTAATTAACAGATCTTTAGGAGAACAAAATGAAATTTTATGTCAATGCTCGATACCTCATCGTGCCCATCATGTCTATTATCACAATCCTTGGTGTCCTTATCGGTGGCGCCTATGCTTGGGTTGGTGTGGCACTGTTTGGTATCAATACAGTTATTGATACTCTGACCAAAGATATTCATTTACGTGCAGACTTTGATAGCCAAGGCGAATCCTATGGCATCAAAACTTTTCAGTACGGAATAATGTATTTTATGTTGCCAGTGTTCATTGCACTGCAAATTGCTTTGGCCTATCGAATTTTTCAATTCACTGCGGCTACGCCAGTCCAGATAGATTTATTTTATGGTATTGCTTACCAGTCTGGCATCAGTGGCATCAATTTAATTGGCGCAGTCTTGTCCAGTGGTTTATGGGCAGGCTTAGGTATAATTTATGGTCATGAGTTATCCCATAATAAAAAAGAAGGTTTCTTAGTTTCACGACTAGTTATGGCCCTCAGTGGTGCATCTCACTTCACTTATGCTCACGTTTACAATCATCATTTGGATTTAGGTCATGAGGATGATCCCGCTACAGCGCCGCGGGGTCGTAATATGTATGCTCACGCCTGGTTATCGCATATGGGACAGTCCCGTTACTCCTATAACCTAGAAGAGGGCCGTCTAAAAAAACAAGGTAAGTCCACCCTAAATGTAGATAACCGCTGGATTCTCGGCTATCTCTATAGTTTACCTTCGCTAGTTCTGTTCGTATGGGCCGGAGGCTTAATTGGTATTGCGGCTTTGTTCGCTGTATGGGTTATCGCGAACTTTCTTCTCGAAGCACTCAACTTCATGGGTCACTATGGACTTATTCGCACGCATGGCCTGCCTGTTGAGCATCGTCACTCTTGGGACAATGATTCAGTCTTCACAAGTTGGTTTTTTATCGAAATCGGCAGGCAGTGTGATCATCATGTTAGAGGTGAAACTTATTTTTGGGAACTTGATGATGTGAAGGGGCCAAATTATGGCATTGGCTATTTCTCCCTATTTGTTATTGCTTTGATTCCAGCACTATTTCGACGCTATGTGGAAAAACATCTGGCTAATTGGGATGAAAAATATGCCACGGACGATGAACTAGCAATAGCAGCTAAGTTTTCATAGTGGTCAATGAATCCATCAATTAAAGATGGGAACATATAAAGAAATAATAGATGTTTAAAATATTTAAACCTTCTCCAACAAGCTACCAAGTGAAGCTGGCTGGTAGTAATACAGAATTTTCTGTGCAGCGTGGAGATTCACTATTGAACTCAGCCTTATCAGCAGGTGTTCAATGGCCTTTCAAATGTAAAGTTGGCAGTTGTGGAACATGCAAATGCCAACTTTTGGAAGGTAAAATTAATCCACAACTCGATTTTAGTTATGTCTTAGATGGATCCGAAATCCAGCAGGGGTACATACTCGCTTGTCAGACAATGCTGAAGTCTGACCTATTAGTAAGCCTCGATCTAGATAAATAGATTTTTAAAGGAAATAGAAAGATGAATACATTTAAAGCACTTATTGTAATGGCCCTATGGACCACAATTATTGGATCTGGGCTTTACTTTTTAGATGCTCATAAGAATTATCAAAATATTTTATGGGCCGGTGGAATAGGCTTGACTCTTTTGATTGCACACATGGTCAACATGTTGATTTATTTTAAGATTGCAGGTGATAAGCCGTATAAGTGGTCGAAATATTTTTGATATTTTCACCCCCCTTATTGAGTGAGTTTATTTGCTTATTCACACTCTCTATAATGAAAGTGACATAGAAATTTTAAAACTCTATGCTGCTGGGATGTTAATTTCTTTTGAGCACCTTTATTAATTCTTCGATTTTTTTATCGGCGATATTTGGGCTGCTAAAAGATTCATGAACACAATTCGAAAGATGAGTTTCAAGTATCTTAGCTTCAACAGCAATCAAGGCATTTTTTGCCGCTTTTGTTTGGTTAAGTATATCGATGCAGTACTGACCTGACTCGATCATCCCTTCAATACCATTCATCTGTCCTACTATACGTCTTAACGCAGGAATTCTTTTTTTATGGCATGGATTTTTCATACATCATAGTTTATCAAAACTAATATTTTTTTACCCCCTCAGGGTATAGAAATTAGTTTTTAGGTAACTATAATCATCGCGTCTTTTTGGAGCGATTCATGAAATATCTTGCCTTAGTAATACTTTTTTTTGCATGCAATGTTCATGCAGATTCAGAGTCAAATTCACGTGCGATTGACCATGCGCCCATTGGGGTGTCAGCAGATCATTATCATAAGAAAGGTGAATCTATGATCTCAGTCAAGCATGGCTATATGAAGATGGGGGAAACTATTTTTAATGGCGATAGTATTTCCTTTGATGACGTACTAGCGATGCCTAATCCACTTAATACTACACCGATGAATCTCTCTGTAATCCCTACGGATATGTCCATGCAAATGTCGATGGTGGGTGGCATGTATGCGCCTACAAACAGCGTCACATTAATGGCAATGGGAATGTTTGTTTCGAAAAAAATGGATCTTAATACCTATCAAGCAATGATGAACAGAAATCTTTTGGGAAAGTTCAGCACCTCATCTAGTGATTTATCTAATATTTCGATAGGTGCCTTAATCAAATTAAAAGAGACAGAAACAACACGATTACATGCGGAGATTACTCTTCAATATTCCATTGGCGACCAAGACACTAGAGGTGTTGCATTAACGCCGATGGGTGAAAATATGAAAATGACCCTACCTTATGGTATGCAATCAGGCGATGGTTCCACTAGATTGGTTTTAGGATTGACGCAGGTCAAAAAATTAAATGAAAAGATGAGATGGGGCAATCAGGCACGAATAAAAACTGCAATATCTAAAGCTGATTGGGCGTTTGGTGACCATACTGAGTTAAATTCATGGCTTCAGTATGAGGTCAACCAAGCGGTTTCTTTGTCATCACGATTGAAATGGACTCATCAAGGCAAAATTTCAGGTCGTGACCAAACTATTAGCGCACCTGTTCAAACAGCAAACCCTGAAAACTATGGTGGCAAAGAATGGCACATAGGTTTTGGCATAAATCTTTTAACTCACATAATCCCTGGAAATAAAGATCGCCTTTCGCTGGAAATTTTACAACCTATAAAGCAACAAAAAAATAATCTGCAAATGAAAACTGACTATCTGGTGATATTTGGTTACCAAAAAACCTTTTGAAATAACTTATGGCGTACAATATTAAAATACAAATAATAAAAACCACCCATTTATTAGTGTATTTTTATTAAGTCTTGGAAACGTGAAAAGGTAAATAATGGTAAATATGAAAAAATTAATTTTAATATTTTCTCTGCTTGCGATGTGGGGATGTAGTGCACCGGATGAATCTGTCAATACCATGCCAGCCGATATAATTATTAAAAATGGCACTGTACTAACGATGAATGAAGAAAAGGAAGTCATTCAAGCGGGTGTTGTTGTTATCAAAGATAAGAAAATTGTTGAGGTCGGCTCAAATGATATATTAGCAGCCTACTCATCTAAAAATATTATCGATGCTGAAGAGGGCATTATCATGCCCGGTATGATTAATACCCATACACATGTATCAATGACTGTATTTAGGAGCTTAGCAGATGATGTGCCAGATCGTCTTCAGCGCTATATCTTTCCGTTAGAAAATAAAATGGTCTCTAAAGAGATGTCATATCTTGGTGCTCTACATGGCAGTATTGAAATGGCGAAATCTGGCGTAACGACCATGGTCGATATGTACCTTTATGAAGAGAGTGCAGCTGAAGCAGTTAAAGAAATTGGATTAAGAGGGATAATGACCCAAAATATTATCAAATACCCGACAGCAGATGGTAAAGATGCTCAGGCCAAAATTGATTTCGCCATTTCAATACTGCCATGTAGAGCACCAAGATATGACATCTCTTTAGAGACCATTTTATTTTCTAAAGGAAAGATA
>JAQWOA010000055.1 GCA_029246105.1 Woeseiaceae bacterium
TCAATAAATATTGAGAATAAGGTTCACGGTAAAATATGTGTCCAAATTTGTTATCGAAATTATCCCAGTCATCATATGAGATTTTAAATAAACCGTCCTCAACCTTAAAGGTATTGAGATAATTCTCACCCAAGGGGTAGCCAGTGAACTTTGGCGTCCAACCATCTAGATCATAGCCATTGAATAACTGAATCCATTCCAACTCTTGATTAGATTGCGCAAAAGCAAAACTATTGAGAAATAAGTAGCACACCAGAGCATAAAATTTTTTCATAAAAAAGTTATATAAATGAAAATACTTTTTGTGCGGCCGCAATTGTTGTATTAATTTCTTCGTCACCGTGTGCGGCTGAAACGAAACCTGCCTCAAATGCAGAAGGTGCAAGATATATACCTTCATTAAGCATGCCATGGAAGAACTTTTTAAACCGCTCAATATCAGCGGCAGCAACTTGATCGAATGTAGAAACTGATGAGGCATCTGTAAAAACTAATCCAAACATGCCACCTTTATATTCCGTTGTTATTGGAACACCAGCTTCTAGTGCAGCTGAAGCAAGACCATCGATTAACTGCTTTGTTTTTGCACCAAGAGATTCATAAAACCCATCCCGGCCTATCGCTTCCAGTGTCGCCAGTCCTGCAGCCATAGCCACCGGGTTTCCTGATAATGTTCCTGCCTGGTAAATCGGTCCATCTGGAGCAAGGCTTGCCATGATGTCGGCGCGCCCTCCAAAGGCTGCTGCTGGCATGCCTCCACCGACGATTTTACCGAGTGTAGTTAGATCTGGTGTTATTTTGAATATCGACTGAGCACCGCCTTTGGCGACACGAAAACCGGTCATAACTTCGTCAAAAATAAGAAGAGCTCCATAAGATGTGCAGAGTTCGCGCAAACATTCATGGAAGCCAACAATTGGCGATACCATGTTCATATTGCCGGCTATAGGTTCAATTATTACGCAGGCGATCTGCTCTCCAAAATTTTTAAATACCATTTTAAGGGCGCTAATATCGTTAAATGGTAGAGTAATAGTGTGCTCCGCCAAACCAGCTGGAACACCTGGCGAGCTTGGAACACCGAGTGTAAGCGCTCCAGAACCAGCTTTAATTAACAGTGAGTCTGAATGACCATGATAGCAACCTTCGAACTTGATGATTTTGTCTCGTCCAGTGTGGCCTCGTGCAAGTCTAATGGCACTCATCGTTGCTTCAGTTCCGGAGCTGACCATGCGGACTTTTTCTATCGAAGGGACAAGTTCACAGATTTTTTCAGCGATACGAGTTTCAAGCACACAAGGTGCACCAAAACTTAAACCTCGTTTTGCTGTTTCGATAACGGCTGCGATTACGTCTGGATGACTATGACCTAGGATCATGGGTCCCCATGAGCCGACATAATCAATAAAGCGACGGCCATCTTCGCTCTCAAGGTATGCTCCAGCGGCACTACAAATAAATACTGGCTCACCACCGACGCCATTGAATGCACGAACCGGTGAATTGACGCCTCCAGCGATGACCGCTTGGGCGTTGTTAAATAGACCCATTAATTTCTTCCTGAGGAGGGCGCATCCTACTAGAATATGAACTGATCAGACGAAGTACCCGAATCAAATTCTTTCCTTAGTAGCGGTATTGCTCCGGCTTGTAAGGTCCAGACTTCTCAACACCAATATAATCAGCCTGCTCATTAGACAGTTCAGTAACTTTCGCGCCAATACGATCCAAGTGCAACCGCGCGACTTTTTCGTCGAGATATTTTGGTAGCACATAGACTTCTTTCTCATAGTTTTCACCATTGTTCCATAGCTCTATCTGAGCGAGCACTTGGTTAGTGAACGAATTTGACATGACGAAACTTGGGTGTCCTGTTGCACAGCCAAGATTTACGAGACGACCTTCCGCGAGCAGAATAATTCTTTTGCCATCAGGAAAAATAATATGGTCAACCTGTGGCTTGATATTTTCCCACTGATATTGTTTTAGGTAGGCAACATCGATTTCATTGTCGAAATGTCCGATATTGCAAACTATCGCTTGATCTTTCATGCGTTCCATTTGTGGGCCAGAAACGACATGATAGTTACCGGTTGCTGTAACGACGATATCAACTTGATCACAGATTTCTTCAAATTTGACGACGCGGTAGCCTTCCATTGCAGCTTGTAGCGCACAAATAGGATCGACTTCTGTAACCCATACGGTCGCGCCAAGACCCTTCAGAGATTGGGCGGAGCCTTTACCCACATCGCCATAACCGCAGACGACTGCAACCTTACCAGCGATCATAACGTCGGTAGCACGTTTGATGCCGTCCACCAAAGACTCTCGACAGCCATATAAGTTGTCGAACTTGGATTTTGTTACGGAATCATTGACATTAAAGGCAGGACAAGCAAGCGAACCATCTTTCATCATGTCATATAAGCGCTTGACGCCCGTCGTTGTTTCTTCAGACAGACCTTTAATACCTTTCATGATCTCTGGATACTTTTCATGCAATAGCATTGTAAGATCGCCACCATCATCAAGAATCATGTTTGGTTGCCAGCCGTAAGGCCCGTTGACGGTCTGTTCGACACACCACCAGTATTCTTCCTCTGACTCACCTTTCCATGCAAATACTGGAACACCAGCTTCTGCAATGGCAGCTGCTGCATGATCTTGCGTTGAGAAGATATTACAAGATGACCAGCGAATATCGGCTCCTAATTCGCTCAATGTTTCGATGAGAACGGCAGTCTGAATCGTCATATGTAAGCAGCCGGTCAGACGCACACCACTTAAGGGTTTCTTGCTTTTATATTCTTCGCGTAGTGCCATGAGTCCTGGCATTTCGGTTTCGGCTATCATAATTTCCTTGCGACCCCAGTCGGCTAAGGATATGTCGGCAACTTTATAATCGTTTTGTTGGATAGTTTGAGCTTCACTGCCCATAGTTTTATCTCCAAAGAATATTTGTTTATGAAGTGGAAGCTTTTAACGCTTCTACTTTATTTGTTTGTTCCCAGCTGAGATCGATGTCTTCACGTCCGAAGTGACCATAAGCAGCAGTCTGCCGATAAATTGGACGCAATAAGTTCAGCATCTTTAAAATACCATACGGCGTGAGATCGAAATGTTCACGAATTAATTCTGTCATTCTAGCATCCGGAATGGCGCCAGTGCCAAAGCTATGTACACTGATCGATGTGGGCTCAGCAACACCGATAGCATAGGACACTTGAATCTCACAACGCTCGGCAAGGCCAGCGGCAACAATATTTTTTGCGACATAGCGGCTGGCATAAGCAGCAGATCGATCAACCTTGGATGGGTCCTTACCTGAGAATGCACCACCACCATGACGAGCTGATCCACCGTAGGTATCAACAATTACTTTTCGTCCTGTTAATCCACAGTCACCCATTGGACCACCAATTTCAAAGCGACCAGTTGGATTGATGTGATATTGAGTATTACTGCTAAGGAGCTCAAGAGGCAAAACTGGTTTGATAATTTCTTCCATAATGCCTTCACGCAAATCAGACATTGAAACTTCCGGAGCATGCTGTGTCGATAAGACGACAGCGTTAATGGATACTGGTTTATTGTTTTCATAATTGAAGGTGACCTGACTTTTTGCATCAGGGCGTAACCATGGTAAGACACCTTTTTTGCGAACTTCAGCTTGACGTTGAACTAATCGATGTGAATAAGTGATCGGTGCGGGCATGAGAACATCTGTCTCGTTGCAAGCATAGCCAAACATTAGCCCTTGATCACCGGCACCTTGCTTCTCTTCAGATTCCCGATCTACGCCTTGTGCGATATCAGGTGATTGTTTTCCGATTGCATTCAGGACTGCGCAAGTTGCACCATCGAAGCCGTAGCTCGAGTCGTCATAGCCAATATCGATGACTGTTTTTCGAGCGATATTTTCAATATCAACCCAAGCGGAGGTCGTAACCTCTCCAGCTACAACAATCATTCCGGTCTTAATCATGGTTTCGCAAGCAACTCTCGCTTTGGGATCGTCAGCGATAATTGCATCTAAAATAGCATCAGAAACCTGATCAGAAATTTTGTCCGGGTGTCCCTCAGAGACCGATTCAGACGTAAAAAGAAAGGCATCAGACATAGTTATAGTTCATCTTAAATTATGGGAGGCGCATTGTACCCTTGATCCGACCCTCTATAATAGGGAAAATACATTACTTAGTTAGTCAGATTTTTTCTCCTAAATTAAATAGGGCTTATCAAAGTCCAACTACAATATAGGTCATCAATGTCAAATACAGATTCAGTTGCCAGCCAGCCAGCTCGGCGCGATCTTGCGAATGCAATACGAGCTCTAAGTATGGATGCGGTACAAGCTGCAAACTCCGGCCACCCGGGAGCGCCGATGGGCATGGCGGATATCGCTGAAGTTCTTTGGAACGATTACCTTCGGCACAATCCAATGAACCCCAAGTGGGCTAATCGTGATCGATTTGTGCTATCAAATGGTCATGGATCGATGTTGCTTTATAGTCTTCTACACCTTACAGGTTATGAAGATTTTCCAATTGAGCAGATCAGGAATTTTCGGCAATTTGGTTATAGAACAGCAGGACACCCTGAGTGTGAGCCGGGTGGACCGATTGAAACGACCACTGGACCTTTAGGGCAAGGTCTCAGTAATGCTGTGGGTATGGCTATGGCCGAAAAGATGCTTGCGGCTGACTTTAATCGATCTGGACATAATATAGTCGATCATAAAACTTGGGTTTTTCTGGGCGATGGTTGCCTCATGGAGGGTATCTCTCATGAAGTTTGCTCACTTGCTGGAACCTTAAAGCTAGGAAAGCTCATTTGTCTTTACGACGATAATAATATTTCGATCGACGGCGAGGTTGGTGAATGGTTTACAGATGATACCGCGAAACGATTCGAGTCTTATGGTTGGCAAGTCGTTCCCAACGTAAACGGCCATGATTCGGAAGCTATCGCTGCAGCAATCGAAAAAGCTACCGCAGACTCTGACCGACCGACATTAATCTGTTGCAAGACGATAATTGGCTTTGGTTCGCCGAACAAACAAGGCACAGCTGCAACGCATGGTGCACCGCTAGGTGATGATGAAATTGCGGCCGTGCGTAAAGAGTTGGGTTGGGAATCAGCGCCTTTCGATATTCCAGATGATATTGCTTCGGGCTGGGATGGCAAGGAACAGGGCGCAGCTGACGAGGATGCTTGGAATGAGATATTTGCAAATTATAAAGCAAAGTATCCGGAGCTCGCAGACGAATTTAAGCGGCGGATGAAGGGAGAATTACCCATTGGCTGGAGTGACATCGCTGACAAAGCAATTGCAGATATTAATGCTGCCAGTGAAAAAGTCGCTACCCGTAAAGCATCATTGATCGCGCTTAATGCATTTGCTCCAGCGTTACCTGAAATGATCGGCGGATCAGCTGACCTCACTGGTTCGAACTTAACTAAATATAATGGCTCGGTGCCGATCTCCGGTGATAATGCCAAGGGTAATTATGTTTGGTTTGGTGTGCGTGAATTTGGCATGACAGCCATCTGCAGTGGCCTAAGGCTACACGGTGGCTTTCTGCCATATTGTGGAACATTTTTGACGTTCTCAGATTACTCGCGTAACGCTTTGCGTATGGCGGCCCTCATGAAAATTCAAAATATTTTGGTCTATACGCATGACTCGATTGGTCTGGGAGAAGATGGACCGACTCACCAACCCGTCGAGCACACTGCGTCCTTACGATTGATGCCAAACATGAGTGTTTGGCGCCCTTGCGATACTGTAGAAACAGCGGTTGCATGGCGATATGCGCTTGAACGTCAGGATGGGCCGACCAGTTTAATTCTTACACGTCAAAGCTTGCCACATCAGAGCCGTAGTGTTGGACAAATTTCGGACATTGCACGTGGTGCATACGTATTGCATGACAGTGAAGACGTTCCCGATATCATCCTTATTGCGACTGGTTCAGAGTTAGCACTAGCAGTATCAGCGTTTGAGGTGCTTGCATCAGATGGTGTCAATGCTCGTGTGGTATCTATGCCGAGCACGGATGTTTTCGATATGCAAGACGTGGGTTATCGGGAATCGGTATTGCCTGCTGCAGTTACAGCACGTGTAGCCATTGAAGCAGGCGTTACAGATATATGGTGGCGTTATGTGGGCTCACATGGACGTATTATTGGTCTTGACCGCTTTGGCGAGTCCGCGCCAGCAGAGGAGCTATTTGAACATTTCGGTTTCACAACAGAGAATGTAGTGGCTGTTGCGAAAGACGCTATTAAATAACATTTATTGATTTAAATCTGGAGTAAATAGTAATGGCAATTAAGATCGGCATTAACGGTTACGGCCGTATCGGGCGAAATATCCTTCGCGCAGTTTATGAATCGGGTCGCAATGCGGAATTCGATATAGTGGCTATTAATGACTTGGGTGATTCAAGGGCAAATGCACACTTGACGCGCCGTGATACGGCACATGGCAATTTCCCCGGTACAGTCGAGGTCGACGGCGATGATATGATCGTCAATGGAGATCGCATTAAAGTTCTTGCTGAACGTGATCCTTCTAAATTGCCATGGGGTGAATTAGGAGTTGAAGTCGTATTCGAATGTACTGGTTTTTTCACTACTCGTGAAACAGCTGGAAAGCACATTGAAGCTGGCGCGAAGAAAGTTGTAATTTCTGCACCAGGGGGGTCTGATATAGATGGCACATTCGTCTACGGAGTTAATCACGATGATTTAACAGCTGACCATGTGATAATTTCAAACGCTTCCTGTACAACCAACTGTCTGGCTCCCTTGGTTAAGCCATTGCATGAAACTATTGGTGTTAAGCATGGCTTGATGACCACTATTCATGCATATACCAACGACCAAGTTCTAACAGATGTTTATCATTCTGATTTGCGTCGCGCTCGTTCAGCTACAATGTCGCAGATTCCTACAAGTACTGGTGCTGCCAAGGCGGTTGGACTAGTGTTGCCGGAATTAAATGGAAAATTAGATGGTTTTTCTATGCGCGTACCAACAATTAATGTTTCGGCAGTTGATCTTACATTTGTCGCAAATCGCGAGACATCTGTTGACGAGGTGAATGAAGTGATGAGGGCGGCTAGCGAAGGCTCGCTTAAAGGTATTTTAGCTTATAACGAAGAGCCACTTGTATCTATTGATTTTAATCATGATCCGCACTCATCAGCTTACGACGCGACCTTGACTAAAGTCATGGAAGGTACGTTCGTTAAGGTTTGCTCCTGGTATGACAACGAATGGGGTTTTTCGAATCGTATGCTTGATACCACTGTCGCACTCGTCAATGCAAAGTAATTAGAATACTTAGCCGGGAATATTCATGTCTGTCATCAAAATGACTGACGTTGACCTTAGTGGTAAACGCGTGTTGATCCGTGAGGATCTGAATGTGCCTGTGGCTGATGGAAAAGTCACTTCAGATGCTCGTATTCGCGCAGCTTTACCCACAATTACTGCAGCACTAGATGCAGGTGCAGCAGTAATGTTGATATCACATCTTGGTAGACCAGTTGAGGGAGTTTTCGAAGAAAAATTTTCTTTAAAACCTGTGGCAGACCGTTTGAGTGAATTACTTGATCGCGAGGTGCCATTAAAATATGACTGGATCACCAGTGGTCCAATTAAATTAAAACCTGGCGAATTAGTGCTTCTTGAAAACGTGCGTTTTCATGAAGGTGAGAAAGCTTGTGATGAAAACTTGGCAATGTATATGGCTTCAATTTGTGATGTTTTTGTTATGGACGCCTTTGGCACTGCGCATCGAGCACAGGCAAGTACGTATGGTGTCGCAGAACATGCGCCTATAGCTTGTGCTGGGCCATTATTAGTCTCAGAACTTGAAGCTTTAGACAAGGCCCTGAAGAATCCAGCTCGTCCATTTGTAGCTATAGTTGGCGGATCAAAAGTTTCAACAAAGCTTACTGTGCTTGATGCCATGGTAGACATGGTAGATCATCTTATTGTTGGCGGCGGTATTGCCAATACGTTCATCGCTGCTGCTGGACATAGTGTTGGTAAATCGCTATACGAGCCAGACATGCTAGATATAGCTCATACATTGGCCATAAATAAAGACGAAAAAGCCGATATTCCAGTTCCAATAGACGTTGTTGTTGCTGATGAGTTTTCATCAGATGCGGCGGCCACCAATAAATCAGTGGAAGCGGTATCGGCTGATGAACTGATATTGGATATCGGCCCAAATACAACTACAGAATTTTCTAAAATACTCGCGAATGCCGGTACGATCATCTGGAATGGCCCAATTGGTGTATTTGAATTCGATCAATTTGGTTTGGGCACGAAAGTGCTGGCAGAGGCTATTGCGGCAAGTCCCGCGTTTTCAGTTGCTGGCGGTGGTGATACTTTAGCTGCTATCGATAAATATGGCGTTGCAGATGATATTTCATATATTTCGACCGGTGGGGGCGCCTTCCTCGAATTCGTAGAAGGTAAGATATTACCGGCTGTAGCCATTTTAGAGGAACGCGCTAAGTAAACTAATAGCCGATTTAAGCTAATTTAGCGGATTGTCGGATATATGTATTAAGAAAAAGCATTACAAATACTTAACGGCGCGCAGAATGGGTCAAAGCTGTGCGATAATCACTTACATGCTAAGACGAACCAAGATTGTTGCAACGCTGGGTCCAGCGTCAGACGACAAAGAAACGCTACGCGATATGATCAAATCTGGTCTGGATGTCGCGCGATTAAATTTCTCACATGGCGATGCAGCTGACCATGTTCGTCGAGCTGATCTATTACGCTCAGCGGCCGAATCTTGCGGGCGTGAGGTCGGTATTATGGGAGACCTGCAAGGACCGAAAATCAGGATCCGTCGCTTCAAAGACCATAGCGTCTCTCTTGTCGATGGCGAAAGCTTCTTTCTCGATAGCTCGCTCGGTCTTATGGATGGAGACAAGGACGGCGTCGGAGTTGCATTGGATTGGTTGCACGAAGATTTATCTCCGGGTGATATTCTATTGCTGAATGACGGCATGATTACACTTAAAGTTACCAATATTAAAGGTAAACGCATCCATACTACTATCATCAACGGCGGTATTCTGTCAGATCACAAGGGGATTAATCTTAAGGGTGGTGGTTTATCGGCTGCGGCGCTCACTGAAATCGATAAGCAGAACATTCGTCTTGCTGCTGAGATGAATGTAGATTTCCTTGCTGTCTCTTTCGTGCGCAATGGTGAGGATATCGAGGAAGCAAGAAGTTTACTAAAGGAGGCTGGCGGCAATGGCCTGATTGTAGCTAAGGTGGAACGCGCCGAAGCCGTCAAGAATATCGATTCAATTATTGAAGCATCAGATGTAATTATGGTGGCGCGTGGCGATCTTGGCGTTGAAATAGGCTATGCGGAACTTATTGGCGTTCAAAAGAAGATTATTAGTAAAACACGCAAAGCCCAAAAGATCGTTATTACAGCAACACAAATGATGGAATCCATGATTCAAAATCCAATTCCGACACGCGCTGAAGTTTCTGACGTATCAAATGCTGTGATTGACGGTACTGACGCCGTAATGTTGTCTGGTGAAACGGCGGTGGGTGCGCATCCCGCAGGTGCAATCTCGGCAATGGCAGAAGTCTGTGTAGGCGCTGAGAAATTTCCACTTCAGACTGGTCAAACGAGCCATCGAATGCTGGACCGTTTTGGGTTGGTTGATGAAGCGATAGCCATGGCAACAATGTACACGGCAAATCATATGTCTGTTAAAGCGATTATTGCATTGACAGAGTCGGGGTCGACGACTCGTTGGATGTCACGCATATGGTCTGATATTCCAATTTATGCTTTTACACCATATGTTTCAACGAGTCGACGCGTTGCGATGTATCCCGGTGTATATCCGGTTCTATTCGAAATTAATGACGAAAATCCACTTGGCCTTGACCAAGATATTTTCGATACCTTGCTCGCGAATGAGCTTTTAGAAGAGGGTGACTTTGCGTTGCTAACTAAGGGCGATCTCAATGGCGTGTCTGGAACCACGAACTCAATGACAGTCATCAAAATAACATCGAGTGCATGAAAAAATAAATTTGGCGTCTGCTCGGTGGGATATCTATATTATTATTCGTTATCGTGCTTCTTGATTGGTTAAGCTTACGAGCAAGTCTTCCGCAACTGGAAGGTGAATTTTCCGCTTCAGGATTGTCTACTGTTGCGACCATCCAAAGAGATGCCGCTGATCATTCAGAATGGGTTAAAGATAAGCCGAGTCCATTTTTGTCTTTCAAGATTGAATATATGCTGACGTTGATTCCATTCAAGCGTTAAGGTGTAATAAAAGTATAGTTTGGAAAATGGTATGACTGACAGCAGATTTATAGGCACTAAATCCTATGTTGCCACTAAAGATTTAAGTATGGCGGTTAATGCTGCCATGACTCTAGAGCGCCCGATACTTATCAAAGGCGAACCTGGTACTGGTAAAACTCAATTGGCGATAGAAATCGCTAAGTCAATGAATAAGCCACTGTTTGAATGGCAAATTAAGTCTACGACCAAAGCTCAGCAGGGGCTATATGAGTATGATGCTGTAGCTCGTCTTCGCGATTCGCAGCTAGGGGATAGCAAGGTTAATGACATCTCAAATTACATTATGCGTGGCAAGATCTGGGAAGCATTCATTTGCGCCGAGCGGCCAGTTCTCCTGATCGATGAGATCGATAAGGCTGATATAGAATTTCCAAATGATCTGTTGCAAGAGCTTGATCGCATGGAATTCTATGTATATGAGACAAAGAAGCTTATCAAAGCGCGGCACCGACCAATAATTATTATCACGAGCAATAATGAAAAAGAATTACCAGATGCATTTTTACGGCGCTGCTTTTTCCACTATATCAAGTTCCCTAATAAGGAAATCATGGCTCAGATTGTCAATGTTCATTTCCCTGGCCTTAAGAAAGAATTACTTTCTGAAGCGCTGAATGCCTTCTATAAGGTGCGGGATGTTCAAGGCTTAAAAAAGAGTCCATCGACTTCGGAATTACTTGACTGGATAAAGCTATTGTTGGCCGAAGATATACCTATTGAAGCGTTACATGCTGGGAATTCTAAAAGCGCAATACCTCCTTTGTATGGTGCTTTGCTGAAAAATGAGCAAGACGTCCATTTATTTGAGCAGCTCGTGTTTCTCGATCGACACACTAATTCAAAGTAACACGCAAGAAGCTTATTTATGCTGGTTTCGTTTTTTTATATGTTACGCGAAGGCGGCATAAAAACGTCGATAACTGAGTTATTGACACTATATGAAGCGATGAAAAATGGCCTTGCGGGTCACAATGTGGATGATTTCTATCTTCTTGCGAAATCGGTGCTCGTAAAAAACGAGGCACATTTGGATCGATTCGATAGGGTATTTGGTGCCTACTTTAAAGGCATTGACGATTCACTTTCAGATCTGTTGCAGGATGTTCCTGAGGAATGGTTACAACGTCAGGCAGAACTGCAATTATCTGAGGAAGAAAAAAAGCTTGTTGAATCAATGGGGGGCTTTGAAAGGCTTTTGAAGGCCTTTCAAAAACGCTTTAATGAGCAGAATAAGCGTCATGAGGGTGGTGGTAAATGGATAGGAACTGCTGGTACGTCACCATTTGGTGCCTATGGCTACAACCCGGAAGGAATTCGGATTGGCCAACAAGAGTCTCAAAATCGTAGTGCCACAAAAATATGGGAAAAACGCGAATACCAAAACCTTGACCACTCAGTTGAGCTCGGTACACGTAATATCAAATTGATGATGCGGCGTTTGAGAAAATTTGCTCGAGAAGGGGCCGCTGAAGAGTTGGATTTAAACGATACGATAGACAAGACGGCCCGTAGTGGCGGGATGTTAGATATCCGCATGGTTCCGGAGCGTCATAATGTAGTGAAAGTGCTGTTATGCCTCGATATTGGTGGCTCAATGAATGATCACGTTCATATTTGTGAGGAAGTTTTTTCGGCCGCAGGCAGTGAATTTAAGCACCTTGAGTATTTCTATTTTCACAACTTTATTTATGAAAGCATGTGGAAAGACAATCGACGTCGGCATTCCGAAAAGACATCAATAATCGATATTACACATAAGTACTCTTCGGACTACAAACTGATTTTTATCAGTGACGCGACAATGAGTCCCTACGAGATTGCCTACCCAGGCGGTAGTGTTGAACACTGGAATGAAGAGCCTGGCGCAGTTTGGATTAAGCGATTACTGGGCAGCTTTCCTAAAGCCATTTGGTTGAATCCAGAACCAAGAGCCCGATGGGACTATACTCCATCAGTAAAAATAATTAGAGACTTAATGGATGGCCGTATGTATCCAGTAACGATTGCTGGTTTAGATGAAGGAATTAAAGCATTAAGATGACAAAGCCAATGCTGAAAATATGATATGAGTGAATCTCTAATTGGTTGATAAGTTTATTTGTGTTTCAGATTATTAACTACCAGCTCCTAATGTCTCTAGGTCCGCAAGCACCTCTGACGAATGTGAAGCAACATTCACTTTTTCGTAATGTTTAGCGATTGTACCATCTGGAGAAATAATAAACGTTTGTCTTTTTGCCATAGCTATTCCAAACATTCGTGTTTTGACACCATAGGCAGTCGATGTTTCACCGCCAACGTCAGCTAGAATTGGGAAAGGCAGTCCGTGGTTTTCTGCAAATGCTTTATGAGAGTCAATATCATCGAGGCTGACACCAAGAATTCGAGCATTCAGATCACGATAAGCGAAAATGTTGTCGCGAAATTCGCAGGCCTGAGTTGTGCAGCCTGGAGTCTCGTCTTTGGGGTAGAAATACAACACAACCCATTGACTGCGGTAGTCCTCTAATGAGTGTAGATTACCTGACTGATCAGGAAGCTCAAATTCAGGAGCAGGGTTTCCAACTAAAGTTTGGCCATTAGCTGAAGCAATAGATATAAATGCCAGCACAGCAACAATAAAAAAAAGTATACCAGCGACTATTGTTATAGATTGATTCATAAATTGAGTCCGTTAATTAAGTAGTGATGATATTGAAATAGATGTCGTTTGTCAGGATGGCACTATAATACGCTCCTTTGTACGATCTGTAACATTATGAATAAATTTTATGAAAAATTCGTCTAAATCTGAGAAAACAGCACTTGTACTCCCGGGTGGTGGTGCACGTGGTGCATTTCAGGTTGGTGTGCTTAAAGCGATCACAGAGATCTTGCCTAGATCAAGCGTGAATCCGTTCCCGATCATTAGTGGCACTTCTGTCGGCGCGATAAATGCAATCGTTTTGGCGTCAAGGGCAGCACATTTGCGCTCAGCTTTGGCAGAGCTCGAGCACGTATGGGCAAATTTTCGATGCAATCATGTTTATAAAACTGATCAGCTCACAATGCTCAGGAGTAGCTTCCATTGGTTATCATCTATCATATTGGGTGGCTCTTTAGTGGGGGCACCCAAATCTTTGCTGGATAATGCCCCTTTGCGGGGGCTATTGAGTAAGAATATCTGTTTTTCCAGAATTAAAAAATCGATTGAAAATGGCTATTTGGATGCTGTTGCAGTAACGGCGGCGGGATATGAGTCAGCTCGCTCTAAATCGTTTTTTGAAGGTACATTAGAAATTAACGGTTGGGACAGGACGCGCCGACTTGGCATTAGAGCAGACCTTAATCTTGATCATTTGATGGCGAGTATTGCAGTGCCTATGGTTTTCCCGCCGCAGAGAATTGGAAATGAATACTTCGGTGATGGCGCAATGCGCCAGGCAACACCATTAAGTCCCGCTATTCATCTCGGTGCCAATAGAATACTTATCATTGGTGTTCGCGATGAGGTGGGTGAAAAAGAGCCAACTGAATTGGGCTTGCCACCGAGCTTTGGTCAGATTGCAGGCTATATACTTGATACGTTGTTTATGGATGGTCTTTACTCAGATCTTGAACGTGTCACACATATAAATGAACTTATTGATTCCGTACCAGAACAAAAACGAAAGGAAGCGATGAAAAATGTACGACCGATTGATACGATGCTGGTCGTTCCCAGTGAAGACCTAAGAGATATTGCATTTCATTATAGGCAAGAACTTCCGTTTTCTATTCGCATGATTTTGCATGGCATAGAAGGCAAAGGTGGAGGTAAAAACAAATTACTAAGTTTTCTATTGTTCGAAAAAGCTTATACGAGGGAACTGATTGCATTGGGGTATAAAGACGCAATGAAGGTCAAAGATGAGCTTGAAGCTTTTGTTCGCGGGGCAGAAGTGCCAAGATTATTTGCCCCAGACTGGATTAAGAGGGACATTAGTTCTTTTTGATGCTAGGGCAGCTGATCGTTACAAGTAAACCGCTGCACCAAGCCCCAAGAATGTTGCATAGCCAACGACATCCGTGATTGTAGTAAGCACTACGCCACTACCAAGCGCTGGATCGATTCTCATTCGTTTTAGTATTAATGGAATACTGAATCCAGCAAGAGCGGCAACAAACATATTAATGATGATTGCGGCACCGATAATACCTCCGATTTTCCATTCGCCGAGCCACAAGAATGTTAATAATGATATTACTATTGCCCATCCGATACCGTTCAATAGGCCGACCAAACACTCTTTACGAAGAATGCCCATGGCGTTGTCTTTGTTTATCTGCCCAAGCGCAATAGCACGAGTAATAATGGTTAATGATTGTGTGCCTGCCACGCCACCCATGCTGGGTACAACTGGCATGAGTACCGCCAGCAAGACAATTTCTGTAAGCGCGCTTTGAAATTTATCAACCACGGCAGCGGCCAGGAATGCGGTGCAAAGATTTATACCCAGCCATAATGCACGGCGGTTAGCACTTTTGATGACCGGTGCAAACATATCGTTTTCTTCATCGAGTCCGGCTGCGCTCATCAGAGAATGTTCTGCCTCATCTCGAATGACATCGACGACATCATCAACGGTGATTCGACCAAGCATGCGAAAGTCGTCATCGACAACCGGTGCGGATAGTAAGTCGCGATTCTCAAATTCCCAAACAACCTGAGCTGATGGCGTATCCGCTGAAATCGGCAAAACGTCTGTATGCATGACATTCGCCACCATATTGAGTGGGTCGCTAGTTAAGATTGTCGATAAATAGAGTGAGCCGATATAGCTACCGTCTCGATCCACAACATAAATCGAGTCTGTTCCATCAGAAATTTTCCCAACTGTTCGCAAATATCGACAAGCTACCTCCAAAGTGACGTCCGGTCGTACTGTCACAATATCGACATTCATCAGGCCGCCCGCGCTTTCTTCATCGTAGGCGAGGACTTGACGAACACGCTCCTGATCTTGCTTGCTGAGAGACTGAAGGACCTCCTGAGTGACAGTTTCTGGTAGATCAATCAGTAAGTCAGCGAGATCATCGACCTCCATGCCTTCAGCCGCAGCGATTAGTTCCTCGGTCTGCATACCTTCTATTAGGCCATCTCGGACTTCATCGGAGACTTCTACAAGAACGTCACCTTCGATTTCAGAATTCAAAAGCTCCCAAAGCATGCTGCGCTTCTTATGTGGAAGAGACTCAAGCAAACGAGCGACTTCAGATGGATGCAGACTGTTGACCATGATGCGAGCAGGGCGCATGCTTCCATCATCCAGTTGCTCGCGCAACTTATTGAGGTTGTTTTTTGTAGGCTCTCTAGCATCCATGCCGACAGAGTTTAGCAGCTTAGTTTGATTGGATTCGATGCAGCACCAGTTTTTTATGGTGCATGAAGGTAGTTAATTTGGGGTAATTAACTTAGAACCGTTGATTAATGCATCGTAGAGGTCGCTGTTGGAACTCATCTTGCGTAGATGAGATCGCAGCCCTTCATTAGCGAGAACATTGGTGATCATTCTAATATCCGCATAATGGCTATCATCAAGCTCAGTTGGCACTATCATGCCAAACACTAAATCGACGGGCTCACCGTCAGCGGCATCAAAATCCACTGGCTCAGATAGCTTGATCAGTGCGGCATTGTTAAATTCAAGGCCATCAATACGACAACGTGGAAATGCCGCGCCACTATTGAGTCCGGTACAGCCAAGTCGCTCGCGTAGATTTAAACATCTGAAGATTTGATCGCTGGTGATTTGTGGATAAGGCAGAACCATTAACTCGCTAAGAATTTCGAGGCAATGCTTCTTACTTCGCACAGTTGTGTTACAAAGCACATTATTGGGCTTGATGATTTCTTCGAGTAACATTGAATTGGGTTCGCTTTAGATATCTGCGGCTGTTCGAATTTATAGATGATACATGGTTCAGGCGTATCTAATCTTTACTTTAATTACTTATTTCGTCTCGCGAATCCTACGTTCACTTGATGATGAGATATTCATGGCTTCACGGTACTTCGCGACCGTTCTTCTCGCAACTGAAATGCCTTGATCTTTTAATAAGCTCATAATCTTACTGTCACTCAGTGGTTTCATCGGGTCTTCTGCAGTAATTAACTTACGGATTTTTGCGCGAACAGACGTCGAGGAATGATCTTCGCCGCTGTTTGAGGAGAGGTGACTGGAGAAGAAAAACTTGAATCTGAAGATGCCACGAGGTGTATGCATATATTTATTAGTGGTTACACGTGAAATCGTTGATTCATGCATACCAATTTCTTCTGCAATGTCTCGTAACACCATTGGCCGCATCGCTTCGTCACCAAGCTCCAGGAAGCTGACTTGGCGCGACACAATACTTGTGGCGACTTTCATTAATGTTTCATTACGAATTTCAAGACTACGAATAAGCCATCGGGCTTCCTGAAGTTGTGTCTTTAAAACCGTATGTTCATTGCTTCCACGAAGAAGCTTGGCATATTGTTGATTAATTGAAAGTTTTGGAACTCCACTTGGGCTAATCTCTACCTGCCATCGATCGTCGATTTTTTGAACAAATACATCTGGAATTATGTATTGAGCCTCAGCCGGACTGATTGCAAGGCCAGGCTTCGGATTGCACGCTCTGACAAGAGCTAATGCTTCGTTTAAGTATTCCTCTGAAATATGAAACTTACGACGCAATTCTCCGAAGTCTTGGCTGGCAAGTAGGTCGAGGTGTTCGGCGGCGATATCAAGTGCGAGTTGATACCCTGGTGTCTTGATGGTGAGCTGTTCGATCTGACGTATTATGCATTCAGAAAGCGATCGAGCACCAACGCCAACAGGATCGAGACGTTGAATTTTTAACAATATTTTTTCTGCTTCTTGGGTCGTGACTAGAGGTTGTATGTTTAGATTTGAAATTATTTCGTCTACGTCGTCGGCTAGATAACCGTCGTCGTTAATGGAGTCAACGAGTGCTTCACCGATCGACACTTCACGAGAGGTGAATTTTTCAATCTCTAATTGCCAATTAAGATGCTCATGTAAGGTTTCACTAGATTCATCAGTAAAGTCGGTAATCAGTCGATCTTCTTCATTCCAGCTGCCATCCTGAGATTTTTCAGTCGCTCGTGATTGCCATAGCTCATCAGTTTTGATGGCTTCTGTTTCCATAGTGGATTCTGTATTGGCGCTTGGAACATCGGGAAGATCTTCCATTTCGAGCATAATATTTTCTTCAAGCGCCTCTTGAAGCTGTGCATTTAGATCCAGAACAGGCAACTGCAACAGGTAGATGGCCTGCTGCAGTTGTGGAGTCATGGATAATGACTGGCCGGGTTTTAACTGCAACGAAGGTTTTAACATGCACTAATTTCTCTTTTGGCAGATTTAATGTGTAACGATGTCTTATCAGTACTCAGTCTGCTTCAGAGTTTGAACTCCTGTCCGAGATACACTTCTCGAACGTATTGATTTTCCAAAATTTCATTTGGTGAACCGGCTGCGATTAGGCTGCCATCATTTAGGATATAAGCATGCCCACAAATACCCAATGTTTCACGAACATTATGATCAGTAATAAGAACACCTATATCTCGTTCACATAAGTGTCTGATAATGCGTTGAATATCAAGAACTGATATTGGGTCAACTCCAGCAAATGGCTCATCAAGCAATATAAATAATGGATCTGCCGCGAGGGCGCGAGCTATTTCGACGCGTCGTCGTTCGCCACCTGATAAAGTAATGCCTAAGCTCTTTCGAACATGGCTTACATGTAACTCATCGAGCAAATTTTCAAGTTCTTTTTCGCGCCCAGCACGATCTAGATCTTTACGGTTCTCTAATATCGCCAAAATATTTTGTTCGACGGTAAGTTTTCGAAAAATTGATGCTTCTTGCGGCAAGTATCCTAATCCAAGCTTGGAGCGCTCATGTATGGGTCTTGTAGTTAGATCTCTGCCATCCAAAATTATGTTGCCTTTATCTGCCGATGCGAGACCAACGATCATATAAAAGGCGGTCGTTTTTCCAGCGCCATTAGGCCCTAAAAGGCCGACAACTTCGCCGCTTTTAATTTCGAGCGTTAGGTTTTTTACAACTTCGCGTGATTTGTAACTTTTGGATATACCTTGAACGCTGAGAGTGCTCATTGGCTTTCATCTTTGACGGGTATTTCTTCCTCAATTGAGCTATTGAGTGGTGTATAGGTGATCCTGACGCGATCGTCATCAACACCCAAAGAATCGGCATTTATGCGGCGTTCATTAATGTCATAAATGAAGTAGCTGGATGAAATTTCATTGTTACTTTCCTTAATAGCGGCCTGCTCAGAAAACTCGATAATGCCATTTTGTACGTCGTATGATAATTTTTTAGCTTCAGCATATGTCGTGTCATTGGATTCATTACGTTTCAAGGAGAATGTTGCGGGATTACCCGTAACGGTCGCTTTGATCAATGCGTTACCATCGAATAATAATTCAGCAGAATCACACTCAATTTTGCCATTGTCGACATCTATCTTGACGTTGCCAGAGAATATCCAGGATCCGCTATTGTTTTGATCTAAGGTTGCACGACCTTCATTAGATTCGATAGAGATTGTCCCTTGAGAAAATTTGATATTGGTATAAATATAAGTAGACGTTTTGCCATCAAAAACCATGGTTTCTGCAAAAATATCCCAGGGTAGGCGGCGTAAATCTAGGTCCGTTGTCTGAGCCGTCAAAGTATTTGGAGCGAGCATTATAAACAACAGCAGGATAATGAATTTATTATGACTCATAGTATTTATTTTTAGGGAGCAATTTTTCCGCGAATATTTGATTTAAGCTCAATTTTGTCATCGTTAAGTGATGCTAGCATGCCTGTCGCTGTGACGCTTCGGGAGCCAAATCGAATTTGTACTTGTTGATCAGTCTCTGCAATGAAGTTTTTAGGATCGAGCTCTATATATTGTGTCCGAATTTCCGTTTCTTCCTCGCTAGGATAATTAGGATTGACTATCTGTACATAGCCATGCAATACAATTCTAGGGGCATTTTTTTGTAAGATCGCGAAATCGGCATCAATGATCCATGGGACTTCGCTGCCTGGTAAATATCGAATACGTACTTCGGTAAATTCTATCTGATCATCTTCTAGCTGCTCTGCATGCTCCGCATAAATTTCATACAAAAGGCTGCCGTTATCTGCATTTCCTAATATACGGGCCTGCTTGAGGTAGTAGCCTTGATGTGTCGGTTTATGAGGTAATTCGTCATCATATATTTGAGAATTCGAGCGTGTTAGATGCCAGCTACCAATTGCGCCGGCAGAGAGCAGCGCAATAAAAGTAATAGTGCGAGGACTCATTAGTCTTATTGACTCTGTGCAGTGAGTATCAGTTCACAGACTTCTCGAACAGCGCCAAATCCACCATTTGCGGAAGTCGAGTAATCGCACTTAAGATGCAGCTCTGGCACTGCGTTTGCGACAGCTATTGAGACGCCCACATAATTCAACAGCGGTAAATCTGAAACATCATCACCGACATAGGCACATTCAGAAGCTGAAATTTTAAGACTGCTTATGATTTCATCAAGTGCGATAATTTTGTCAGGGCATCCTTCAGCTAAGTGCTTAACTCCAAGTTCCGACATTCGTTTGGCGACGGCAGCAGACTTTCTACCACTGATAACCGCGACGGCTATACCTGAATTCAAAAGTTTTCGGATTCCTAAGCCGTCTTGAGTATTGAAAGCTTTTGATTCAACTCCACTATCAGATAGATAGAAGCGCCCATCCGTAAATACACCATCTACGTCGAAGGCGATGAGCTTAATTGATTCTAGTAAATCACCACTCATATTAGACCCTCGCGGAACAAATCATGAATATTGAGCGCACCGATCAGTTTGTTATCTTTATCTATTACCAGTAGCGAAGTAATTCTATTTTCTTCTAGGAGTTGCAGTGCTTCGGTTGCCAATATGTCAGCGGATGTTGTTTTACAGTTTTTATTCATTACGTTACGAATAAGTGTGTTGTGAATATCAGCTCCGCTATCGAGGGTTCGACGCAAATCACCGTCGGTGAAGATTCCTTCCAGCGTTCGATTATCTGATATGACCGCGGTCATCCCAAGACCCTTCTCAGTCATCTCCATTAACCCATCTCGCAAGCTTGCATCTGATGTGACTGCGGGTATTTGATTATCGTTGCGCATAATATCGGAAACTCTAAGAATCAAGCGTTTACCAAGATTCCCACAGGGATGTGAGCGGGCAAAGTCCTCAACTGTAAAACCTCGACTATTCAGTAATGCAACAGCCAACGCGTCACCCATGGCCAAAGTGGCTGTAGTGCTGGCGGTAGGCGAAAGGTTTAATGGGCAAGCTTCTTCAGTAACGCTAACATCGAGATGAACATCAGCTGCTTTTGCCATTGTAGATTTGGGATTACCGGTGATGGATATTAGTTTTACTCCCATCCGTTTAATAATAGGCAGTATTGTTACAATTTCAGCAGTCTCACCGGAGTAAGAAATAGCAAGCAAAAGGTCTTGACTGGTGATCATACCGAGATCGCCGTGACTGGCTTCAGCAGGGTGCATGAAGAATGATGGTGTACCCGTTGATGAGAGCGACGCTGCAATCTTGTTGCCTATATGACCAGATTTACCCATGCCGCTGATTACAATGCGACCGACAGCCTCCAAGCAAAGCTTACAAGCTGCGATAAATTCGCTGCCAAGACGATCTCGCAGAGCATTAATAGCACGTGATTCAATAGTGAGTACCTCACTAGCAAGTTCGAGCAATTCGTCATTTGTAGGTTTGTTAGGCAAAGGGGCTTCTCAGATTGGGTTTGATGTTCATTCTAAAGGTTGATCAGATATTTTGCGCGATTACATGTGCAGAGTATGTAATGTAGGCAGTCAGCAACGCGACGCCTTTCATTTTTGATAGCAGTGCCTGCCCATTATAGTTATATGTCATCATGAATAATGCGAACGTAAAAGCAATCATGACGAAAATGTGAAATGACAATACATTGGACGCGATAGTCGTGGGGTGAATTGCTGCAGCAATACCTATTACTGCTAGCAAATTAAATATATTCGAGCCAACAATATTTCCAATTGCAAGGCCGTATTCACCTTTTATTACACTCACCAGCGATATGGCAAGCTCCGGTAAGCTGGTACCAAATGCAACAATAGTAATACCAATAACAATCTCACTTACGTTTAGTGTTCTAGCAATACCTATCGCGCCATCAACTAGCCAGTCTGCGCCAATTAGTAATGCTACTAATCCAACCAAAAGCCAGATTAATGTCATCTTCATCGTTACGTTTTTGGGTATTTCAGCTTCATAGTTAGTTTTTGTTGGATTATTTGTAGCCGATTGAATCCCCAATTTCACAAACCAGATCATGACTATAGTAAGACTTATTAGCATGATAGCGCCGTCAAGACGACTGATATAATTATCCAGAAATAACAATATCGCCATTAAAGACACGACAAGCAGGATTTGTATCTTTCGCTGTAATGTTGCTGATTCGAGAGAGATTGGTCGGATCATTGCGGTTACACCAAGTATGAGTCCAATATTGACGATATTCGATCCAATCGCATTGCCAAAAGCGAGACCAGGTTCTTCTTGACTGGCCGCAATAATCGAAACAAGAATTTCAGGCGCAGAGGTCGCAAATGCAACGATGGTCAGTCCAATTAATAAGGGTGTGACACCGAAATTGCGAGCTAATGCAGATGCACCATGTACAAATCGATCTGATCCCCAAGTTAAGAGAGCAAGGCCAGTGATAATTAAGCCAACATGTGAAATATCGATATTATTAATCATGAATTACTATTATTTACTCAATTAATATTTTTTCAACAAAAAACAAACCAGGGAAAAGAGACCATGATCTGCTTACTGATGCGGGTACGATATAATACACAAACAATATAGTTCATTGGGAAGGAGTGTGTTTTGCAGTTAGACTCATCCTTCTAATTATGTTCAAAGCTAACGATCGAAGAGCATCATAATATGGAAACAGCAGAAATTAGCCGTTTAATAGAAGTCGGATTCGAGGCTCCAACTGTAAAGGTTGAGAGTGATGATAATACTCACTTCAGTGCCCTTGTCATCGCGGCAGAGTTTGATGGCAAAAGACTACTGACCCGCCATCAGATGGTTTACAGATGCTTGGGTAAGTTGGTTGGTAATGAAATACATGCGCTTTCCATAACGGCATTAACACCCATTGAATGGCAAGAAAAGTTAAATAGAGCACCTGACTTTGGATAAATTACTCATCTCAGGTGGAACGAGACTCTCAGGACAGATTGCCATCTCTGGCGCGAAGAATGCCGCATTGCCGATCCTCGCCGGAACGTTGCTTGCGACGGAGAAAGTAGTGATCGGAAACATCCCACACCTCAATGATGTTACGACCATGTTGTCTTTGCTTCAGATGCTCGGTGTTCAAGTTACTGTAGCTGATCCCGTCGTCGTTGAAGTTGATGCAAGAATGGTAAATTCCTATGAGGCACCTTATGACTTAGTCAAGACGATGCGAGCTTCAATTTTGGTGCTTGGCCCGCTATTAGCCAGATTTGGTAAAGCAAATGTTTCACTTCCTGGCGGTTGTACTATCGGTGCACGCCCAGTCAACCTACATATTTTAGGTTTGGAGGCGATGGGCGCTGAAATTGTTGTTGATAACGGATTCATAATAGCGCGTGCTGATAGACTAAAAGGTGCACATATTATCTTTGATACAGTCACCGTTACCGGAACCGAAAATTTACTCATGGCTGCAACATTGGCTGATGGTGAAACTGTTCTTGAGAATGCAGCGCGTGAACCTGAGGTTGCTGATCTGGCTAATTTCCTGATCGGTATGGGTGCAAAAATTGAGGGAGCCGGCACCAGTAAGATAGTAATTAATGGTGTAGAGCGTTTGGGTGGTACTAAGCATTCTGTGTTACCAGATCGAATTGAGACCGGAACCTATTTAATCGCGGCAGCTATGACTGGCGGTAAGGTTCGAACACTTAAGGCTGCTCCTGAAACGCTTGAGGCGGTGCTTATTAAATTAAAGGAGGCAGGTGCAATAGTCGACATAGGCGATGACTGGATCGAGGTTGATTTTGAAGGTCGTCGACCGAAATCAATAGATATTAGAACCGCACCATATCCAGCTTTTCCAACCGATATGCAGGCACAGTTTTGTGCGATGAACGCAATCGCCGATGGGGTCGGAGCCGTTACAGAAACTGTATTTGAGAATAGATTTCAACACTTACTCGAGATGCAGCGTATGGGTGCTGATATTCGTATTGAAGGTCATACAGCTATTTTAACTGGTGTTAATGAACTTAATTCTGCACCGGTTATGGCAACTGATTTGCGCGCTTCAGCTGGGCTGGTATTGGCTGGATTGGCTGCTGATGGTGAGACGCTGGTTGATCGTATTTATCATGTTGATCGAGGTTATGAGCGTATTGAAGAAAAATTTAGGCAATTGGGCGCATCTATTCGGCGAGTTGCCTAAAGATTGAGTTGAGGACTGCTGGATTTTATGTGTTTATTCTCATTTGTAGTAGGAAATTTGGCCGCTAGGCCAACGACAACAGACTATAAAGAGAAAGACTGCTGTTAATTTCACCCAGGACAAGTAATTTTTTGTTGTCTCGTTTAAAATACGAATAGTGACTCGCCAATTTCGATTAGCCCCGTGTATAATATGTGATTATCCTGCATCGAGGTTACAGGGGCAGCTGTCATCCTGATGGCAAACCGAGCCAGTTGCAAATCTACCAAACTCGAATATTTAAAAATATTTAGCAAGAAAAGCGCTGTAACTAAAGAGGCCGACAATAGAGCGGCGCATGGGAGTGCCTGATGAGCGAAGACGACCTTGATCGTAATAGGCGTCATTTTCTGACTGTAGCAACTGCTGTTACTGGTGTAGCCGGTCTCACAGCTGCTGTTATTCCGTTTATTTCTTCACTTAAGCCCAGTGCTCGAGCACAAGCGCTTGGTGCACCGGTTGAAGTTTCCATAGGATCCTTAAAACCGGGTGAGATGATTCGAGTTTTATGGCGCGGTAGGCTTGTGTTCGTTTTGCGTCGAACCGAGGAGATGCTGTCACGCCTTTCGGCGAATATAGAAAATCTAAGAGACCCGGATTCAGTGGAAGTTGAGCAGCAGCCTGATTATGCAGTTAATGAAACGCGATCAGTTCGACCGGAATATTTGATTGTTGAAGGTTCTTGTACTCACCTAGGTTGCGCTCCAATAGAAGATTTCGAAGTGCGGCCAACTGAAAGTTGGGGCGGCGGCTTCTTCTGTCCATGTCATGGGTCCAAGTTTGATTTGGCGGGCCGTGTTTTTAAAGGCGTACCAGCACCTACAAACTTAAGGGTTCCGCCGTATCGGTTTATTACGGATGACTTAATAATGATTGGTCAGGATTCAGGAGCAGTGTAAATGGCTAGAATCGAAGCAGAAGTCGATAAGTCGAAAGATGGACTCATGAAGTGGATAAATGATCGCTTCCCATTTACAGAGACTATGAAATATCACGCCACTGAATATTATGCGTCCAAGAATTTTAACTTTTGGTATGTGTTCGGCGTGCTGGCATTTGTCATACTCTTTATCCAGCTATTCACTGGCATATTCCTTACGATGAATTACAAGCCGTCTGCATCGGAAGCTTTTGCATCTGTTGAGTATATTATGCGCGATGTGGAATGGGGTTGGTTGATCCGTTATATGCATTCAACTGGCGCTTCATTCTTCTTTATCGTTGTGTATCTGCATATGTTTCGCGCGATGCTCTATGGTTCATATAAGAAGCCGCGTGAGCTTATTTGGATTATAGGGATGTTAATTTTCCTTGTGCTTATGGCTGAGGCATTTGCGGGCTATTTGTTGCCTTGGGGGCAAATGTCCTACTGGGGGGCTCAGGTAATTATTTCGCTGTTTGGCGCAATACCTTGGGTTGGTGATGCGTTAGTTGAGCTAATTCGTGGCGATTATATGATATCGGATATCACGCTAAATCGTTTTTTCGCTCTACATGTGATTTTATTGCCGCTAGCTCTCATCGGTCTCATCTTTGTACATATTGTGGCTTTACATGAAGTTGGATCGAACAATCCGGATGGCATTGAAATCAAGGATAAAAAGGATGCTGATGGAATACCATTAGATGGTGTTGCTTTCCATCCATACCATACGAGTAAAGATTTAGTTGCGATTATTATTTTCTTAATTATTTTTTGCTGTGTGGTGTTTTTTGCACCGGAGATGGGAGGTTATTTCTTGGAGCATGCCAATTTCGAGCCGGCAAACATGAGCGCTACGCCTGAACATATTGTGCCAGTCTGGTATTTCACTCCATTCTACGCGATTTTAAGGGCGGTTCCGGACAAACTTTGGGGATTCATCTTCTTTGGTTTGTCGGTGATAGTGCCTTTGTTTCTGCCTTGGTTGGATCGATCTCGCGTTAAATCTATTCGTTATCGTGGCTGGATTTCCAAGTCTGCATTATGTGCCTTCGTTATTGCTTTCTTGGCATTGGGTTGGCTGGGAACAATGCCTGCAGACCCACCATATGTAATGGCAGCAAGAGTATTTGCTGTGATTTATTTCGCATTCTTCATACTAATGCCTTACTACACCACAATTGATAAAACGAAACCCGTTCCAGAGAGAGTTCTTTATCATGGCTAGATTAAAGAATATTGATAGCTTCTTAATCGTAACCATATGTTTACTAGCGACTCAGGGCTTAGCAGCTAGTGGTGGAGCTGAGGTTGAATCAGCCAATATTGATCCAAATAATATTAATTCGCTGCAGCGTGGTGCGGCTAACTTTATGAACTATTGCTCTGGGTGCCATTCGGCGAAATATGTGCGCTATAAGACCATCGGTGAGGATCTTGGTCTATCTGAGGAGATGTTAGTTGATAGCTTAATGTTTAATGCTGAGAGTACTTTCGATACGATTCAAGTATCTATGCCTAGTGATGATGCATCACAATGGTATGGCACAGCGCCACCTGACTTGTCTCTTATGGCCAGAGCTAAAGGTGTAGATTACATCTTCACTTTCCTAAAAGGTTTCTACGTCGATGCCGAAAGTCCGACCGGCGTCGATAATATTGCGTTACCAGGAACCAGCATGCCGCATGTATTATGGGAATTACAAGGTTATCAATCTGCGCATTTTGAAAGCTATGAAGATAGTGAAGGATTTGTGACAACGACGTTCAAAGGCTTCAAGCAGATAACACCAGGAATGATAGATTCTGAGGACTACGATAAGTTTATACGTGACATAGTTAATTTTCTTTCTTATATCGCTGAGCCAGTTCGTGGATTTCGCGTAATGTTGGGCAAGTGGGTAATTATTTATCTTATTTTCTTCCTAATTATTGCCCGGATGCTGAAGAAACAAATTTGGAAGGATGTAAAATAATGAGAGTAATACCCAATCGTCGCTCAATAATGACACTGTTCTCGCGACCGACAGATATCCATAGCCACCGTACCCGACTAGTATTAGCTGAAAAGAATATCAATATTAAAATTTCAAATATCGATGGTCCAGACTTACCTGAGGACCTGATGGATCTCAATCCTTATCATAGTGTGCCGACTCTCGTAGATCGTGATCTAACTTTATACGACTCGCGCGTAATTATTGAATATTTAGATGAGCGTTTTCCACATCCTCCTTTAATGCCGGTTGATCCCGTTACACGCGCTCAGTTTCGATTAGTGCTGTTCCGTATCGAGACTGACTGGTATTCAATAGCTGAGGAAGCCGAGACTAACCCTGATGGAAAACTGGGAAGTAAAGCGCGAAGAATGCTGCGTGAGAGTATTTTGCAGAGCACGGAGCTTTTTGGTGCGCGACCACATTTTTTGAGTGAAGAGTTTTCGTTGGTTGATTGCACGATCGCACCGCTCTTATGGCGTTTACCAGTTTATGGCGTTGATCTGGGTAAGGGCGCTGAATCGATTACAAAATATATGGATCGGGTTTTTGCGCGGCCGTCCTTCCAAGAGAGTATGACAGAGCTCGAGCAAGAGATGCGTTTATAGAGTCATCTTTTACCCTAAGTTGAGTTTGGAGAGGGCGCTTAACTTGGTTGTCAGCTGGTGTTCCTCTGTAAAAAATAAGAAAAAAACAGTGTCACAACAACGCAGTTGGTCAAAGCAGCCCTACTTGGTTCGTGCCATGCATGAGTGGATTAGTGATAATGCGCATACGCCTTACATTGTCGTAGATGCGTTAGCAGATAGTGTCCACATTCCGGTCGAACATATTAAAAATGGTAAAATCGTTCTGAATGTAAGTGACTCAGCGGCTTACAATCTAAAGATAACTAATGATGCAATCAGTTTTCAGGCTCGTTTTAGTGGTACGTCATTTAATGTTTGGTTTCCGATGACGTCAGTACTTGGCATCTACGCACGTGAAACTGGCCAGGGTATGATCTTCGAACAAAATATTGAGCAACCAGAATTAAAAGCTGAAATCGAAGTAGAAAATATGCGATCGTATTCTCATCTCAAAATCGTTAAGTAGATCGAAATACCTTTTCATTAAGCTATAGCCGAACAAACACATATTTATTAATGCCCTCCAATTAAGGTTGCATCTATTAGGTCACAGAGACAGTGGATAACGACCAGATGTACTTCCTGAATTCTTGCTGTTCTAGTTGCTGGAACTCTTATTTCTACATCGCCTGGTTGGAGTATATTGGCCACTCGTCCGCCGTCTTGTCCGGTTAGTGCTATTACTTTCATGTTGCGCTCATGAGCCGCTGTAATTGCTTGAATGATGTTTTTTGAATTGCCTGATGTTGAAATACCTAACAGGATGTCTTGTTCTTTTCCTAGAGCCTGTATTTGCTTGTAAAATATTTTTTCATAGCCGTAGTCATTAGAAATCGACGTTAATGTAGAGTTATCAGTTGTCAGGGCTATTGCAGGAAGTCCTGGGCGTTCCATTTCAAATCGATTAAGGAGTTCGGAGGAGAAGTGTTGAGCATCGGCTGCGGAGCCACCATTACCGCAACTCATGATCTTGCCATCGTTGAGTATCGCGTTACTCATTGCAAGGCCTGCGGCCGCAATGCTTTCGGTAATCTGTTCAGCAGCCGCTACTTTAATAGTAATGCTTTCTGTAAAATGTTCACGAATACGAGCTATGGGATCCATGGTTTCTCCAGCTGTTGCGGTATACCACCCCATGGTGACTCGTCAGTAGCTGCGGGAGCGATTTTTATACCGTCATCAGTAGTGTTTTGTATTGGTCCGCTGACTTTTTCTTGGTTTGGCAATGCGATAGCCTTTCCGCGTTGAAATTGAGCCCAGGCGAGGCGACGATGAACGCGGCCTTGTCGATCTAGAAAGAGATTACCTGTCGCACCACTCAATTCCCCCATTTTATCATCATGATTTGCAAACAAGGAGGCAATCAAATTGTAGGCATCATAGCCCATCGCATGTAATCGGCCCAAGCGACGTTCTTCAGGCCAATGCTTATTATAGATTTCAGGCAAGTAGCGAATCCATGGTTGAGGAGAGATTAACCACGGGATATCTGTAAACATGATTCCATTAAGATCTGAATCAGAGCGACCGTCCAGCGAATTAACGGAAGACGTCGAGTACACTGGCAAATCTCCTGAATAATGAAATTTGAGTTGGGACTTGAGTAATCGGCCAGGCCCAGCTGCAGCTGCAAGAAATATGAATTCAGTATCCTGACGTCGCCGTGGATCAAACTCTAAACTACCTCCAATATTCTCGCGCAATCGTTGGTAGCGTTTTACACTTCCAGAAAGGCCCATGAGGCTTTCAATTTCATTTGAGAAATCCTGCTTGTCCAGAGTGTAACTTCTATAATCTAAAAGTGTGCCGCCGAGACCTTCAAACTCCGTTATAAAGCTTTGAAGTGTTCGTCGACCCCAATCGTTATTTGGAACTAGCGCAACAGCGCGGGTATAACCGTCCCCCAGTATGCGATAAGCGGCAGAAGCTGCCTCGTCCTCGGGTGCAAGCGCAAACTGGTATAAATTAGGTGGCGTGGATGCATCATCTGGCAAGTAGTTTAATGTAAGTACTGGAACAGGTATTAGCGCTTTGTTTGCGAGCTCTGTAACGTTATTTTTTAAGAGTGGGCCAATAACAAATTCAGCGCCATTCTCCACTGCTTTCTGATAGGCAGCGCTCGCACCACCTTCGGCGTTAACGTCATAAATCCTGAGAGACTGTTGGTTATCAAGCGCAGCTGCTGTGGCAAAGTAACCCCCTAAAAAGCCATGTTGAATTGCTTTTCCTGCAGCGGCAGAATGCCCGCTTAAAGGTAATAGCAGTGCTACTTTTCGTGGGTAGTTGAGTAACTCTTGATCGAACGATTCCGACTCACCGATGATAGCAAGTGCAGGATGACCGGGGTTCGCTAAGCGCCAACGGAATATTCCATGGTTCCAGCCAATGCCTTGTTGGCCAGTAGAAGTTGCAAGTGATCCAAGGGTTAACCAACCTCGTGTTTGTTTGTTTGTTGCGATTTGTGAAGCTTTCCGTAGTACTTGTGGGTTGCTATAAAGCAATCCCTGCCAAAGACGGCTCCGGTTTAATCTGATTTTTTTTGAGCTAGAAAGCCATGTTTCTCGATGGCTCATTAGTTCTATTGCGCGAGCCGGATTCTGTTTCTGTATCCATGCATCAGCACGCAACATTTCGATGCGGAGTCGATCTCTTAAAGGTAACAATCGTCGACTGTATGGCTCCAGTAATTGAAGTG
>JAQWOA010000024.1 GCA_029246105.1 Woeseiaceae bacterium
CAATGACCTGTTCCTTGCAGGGTCGTTTTGAGGTGATATGGTAAATATTTAATTTCGGCACCTCGAATATCTTCATAAATACCTGTTTTTTCTGGATTATTATTCTTTGGAATACCCGCCTCAAACTCGACGATTCCCACGTCCAGCAACAAAGCTTCATTCATAGAAGTCGATACAACAACAAGTGCTGTTTCCTCAGCAACAACTAGATCCTGAACAGAACAGCTCGATAGAAATGTAAACAAAGTCAATATTATGATTAATTGAATTTTCATTAATTAATAACAGCCCTATTTCATTCCGCTGTACTTACGATATTCCTCCCAGAGAAGCTCCCGCAACTTCGGATCATCCTCCGCTAGTGCCGCTTCTCGAAGCTGTCGGGCAACAATGTCCTCAAAGGTATTGACTACAATATCCTCTGGTGTGCGTGACTCTATTTCATTAGAGCTCATGCCATCAAGCGGACCGGTTTGAGTCTCACTGTTACCAGCAGAACCACCACTACTACTAGATCCACCAGAACTGTTGGAGCCGCTGCCACTTAGGCCGCCAGATGCCTGCTCACCAAGACCAATAGAGCCGCCACGCGATCCTTTATTGAATCCTTCAGTGTCTCGACCAACTGATGAGATTTGCCGTTGCTCCTCACTAATAGCTTCATCGAAATCGCCAACCGACTTATCGAGCTCCCCTGCTAATTCCTCTGCATTGGGACCATCGTTCGGAAACTCACCTACACTTCCAGCTTTATCACAATCAGCACCCCCACCAAATCCACCACCTGAAATTCCACTATCATTACAACTTTCGCCACCTGCACCACCAGAAGCTCCACCGCCTTCTGTATTACCTTCCGAGCCACCCTGAGCACTGCCTCCACCCGATGAGCCTCCTGGCATGCTAGCGCCGCCACCCGATGAGCCTCCTGGCATGCTAGCGCCGCCTGGAACATTCATGCCGCCACTGCTTGGGGCGTTTACTGAAGTCGACATCGGCGTACATCCGCTAATTATTAATAGAGAAAAGGCGATTATTACGCCAATCTCATAGGTTTGACTGTTTATGGAAAAGGTTTTATCAAGGATTGTAAGTTTCATTTTTTTCGGCATCTATAATATCTAAGGTTTGGCACCAAAAGGGCATGCGATCACATCGTTATTAATACGTTTAAATATGAATTTTATAGATAATACTCCCCTCATAATATTTCACCATCACTGGATGCACTCCACCAATAATTCAAAATTATTTTTTTACTTTGACACATCAGCAATAAAATACTCTATCCAATATTCCTGATTCGACTGACGGCTGTAGACCATCCTTCTACTAAAAATTCACGGCGATCTGAGTTCATTGATGGTTCAAATCGTTTTTCAAGCTTCCATAGGGCTGATATCTGCTCACTACTTTGTAAAATACCGGCGGCTAGCGCAGTGAGGTAAGCCACACCCAATACCGTTGATTCAACATTTACTGGCCTTTCAACTGGTATGTCTAGAATGTCGGCAAGAAACTGCAAGAACCAATCGTTGGCGGCCATGCCACCGTCAACTCGAAGAACACTTGGTGAGATACCATCATCACCCATTGCACCAACCAAATCATACGTTTGATAAGCTACAGCCTGTATGGTCGCAGTGACAATTTCTTCCCTCCCCGTGCCTCTCGTTAATCCAAGAATTGCTCCTCGAGCGTCCGGGTCCCAGAACGGCGCACCAAGTCCTGTAAATGCAGGAACTACAAAAACATTATCGACGATTCCTGTCCGACTCGCGATTATTTCCGTTTCAGTAGCTGAATCGACGACTTTCAATTCATCACGTAACCATTGAACTGCTGAGCCGGCGACGAAAACGCTACCTTCAAGTCCATAGGTCACTTCACCATCAAGGCGCGTCGCAACCGTCGTTAGTAATTTATTCTCTGATGTCAATGCAACATTGCCAGTATTTGCTATAGCGAAACATCCGGTGCCATATGTAATCTTTGTCATGCCACTTTGAAAGCCTGCATGTCCAATCAATGCCGCTTGCTGATCTCCCACAATACCCAGAACCGGGATAGACCCGCCCAGACAAGCTTCTATTGCAAGACCAAATTGTGCTGCACAATCTTTTACCTCCGGTAGTAACTGCCGAGGAATATTAAAAATCTTTAGAAGCTCTTCATCCCATTGCTGAGTATGAATATTGAATAACATCGTCCGTGAAGCATTGCTGGCATCAGTGGCATGTACAGCACCATCAGTTAATCGCCATAACAAAAAGCTATCTATAGTGCCAAACAATAGTGTACCTGCCTCAGCACGGGCCCTCACACCATCGACGTTATTAAGGATCCAAGCTAACTTAGTCGCTGAAAAATACGGATCCAAACGTAGGCCGGTTTTCTTTGAAATACTATCTTCGAGTCCATTATTTCGGAGTGTTCGACAGTGGTCTGTAGTGCGTCGGTCCTGCCAAACAATTGCATTATAGACACACTTCCCTGTTTTGCGGTCCCATATAAGTGTTGTTTCACGCTGATTGGTAATTCCTAATCCAGTGATTTGGTTTGCACTTACGCAGGCAGTTTTAAATACTTCTTTACAAGCAGCACTAACAGACAACCAAATCTTTTCTGGGTCATGTTCAACCCACCCGGGTTGTGGATAAATTTGTGGAAACTCATGCTGGGCACTCGCGATTACTTCCATCGCATGATCATAAATTACCGCACGACTGCTGCTAGTACCCTGATCTATTGCAAGCAAAAACTTAGCCATCACTATCTCGTCAGACCAGTATAAATTGGTGTTGAAATTTTTATTTGCTTACCTGCCTCCGAAGGCCAATCCCATTCATCTTGATATGCAGCAAAAGCCGATATTTGATCAAGAATAAAATCTGGCCATGGAGAGACTTTTCGAGCACAAAGATTGACATGCAAGCTCAACCACTCTGATGTAGCGGCAAGAAACAAATTCTCAGCATGATACATACGCATAAATTGATGGATGCGCTTTTCATCATACGCCAGTAACTGTGTAGTAATAACATAAGGTTCGTCGAACCTTAACTCTCTCTGCCAGGTGACGTGACTCTCAACTGCAAACGTCGAACTATTGCTGGCGCTAGTATGATCTTTGGTAATTCCAAATTTTTCCCATAATGCATGAATAGCTAAATCAAAGGCTAAAATATAATAGGCGACATTCATGTGTTCATTAGCGTCTATCCATTCGGATTTTACTACGCCTCGAACAATTTCTTCTCCAATTAACTCAACACTAGACAATTATCACTCCTCATGAGATCCGAAAAATATTCAAGTGCTTCTGGAATCGACATCAGGATGTGGATACATATCCGCTTCATCTTCATTAGTCCGCGGCGCTAAACATGCAAAATCTTTTTCAATCAAGATTGAAAGTCTTTCGCCATCGTCGATAACCTGCTCACTTTTGATCGCAATCTGCTCTGTTTTCGTCCACGCCAATGTCATTTCTGTAGGCAACTGCACTCGAATTTCATTATCAAAATAGGAAGCGGTAATATTTACACTTGCCGGGTTACTCGCAAGCGTGTAATGAAACTCTCGACCACTGGGGAAAGTAGTTTTTGAAGTCACCACACCGCTATCAAGCATCAGGTCAACCTCACTTCTAGTGAGACGCAATCGGATTGAGTTATTTTTGATGCGGATTTTCACGATAGGTCATCTATTTTTGATCAATTTTTAGAGTGCATGACTTTTATTGAATGTACAATAGCTCTATGAATTGGCAATCACAATATGATTGAAAGCTGTTTGTTATTGCTCAGCCTGTTAAAATTAATAACCTTTATAACAACCAACAAATACCTCTGTAGATGAATAACACGAATACGACTCTCTCCCAGAATTATACTGTCGCAATCTGGCTACTAATTTGCTGCGCGCTTGTTTTTACAATGGTCATACTCGGGGGCGTCACAAGATTGACGGGTTCTGGCCTTTCCATGACTGATTGGCGCCCCTTAATGGGTTGGTTACCACCTTTTTCAGATGCTCAGTGGCAGCATGTATTTACCCTTTACCAGCAAACGCCTGAATTTCTCAATATAAATTCGCATATGGACGTCTTTGCATTCAAAAATATTTTCTGGCTTGAATATCTACACCGACTCTTAGGGCGAATAGTTGGCATCGTCTTTCTAGTCCCGTTTATTCTTTTTCTCGTGAAGGGTTATATCAAGCCTGCAGAATGGCCTAAGTATTCGCTGATGTTTATTCTCGGTGGGCTTCAGGGAGCGCTTGGATGGTATATGGTAAAAAGCGGACTCATTAATAATCCATACGTAAGCCAATACAGGCTAAGTGCCCATCTTTCTGGAGCGTTCCTTGTTTATGCGTATATGTTTTGGGTCGCCATGTCATTGTTATTTCCGGCCTCCAGTGAGCAAAGACATCCCTGGTATAGAAAATCAATCGCACTAACCGTGTTGACATCTGTGACGATAGTTTCTGGCGGCTTTGTGGCCGGGCTGAAAGCTGGCAAGATCTACAATACTTTTCCACTAATGGGTGACCATTGGATTCCACCTGGAACGTTAGCCTTAGAGCCACTCTGGCGAAATTTCTTCGAAAATATGACCACAGTTCAGTTAGATCATCGTGTGCTAGCGATTTTGACATTTACAGTCATCATTGGCTTCTGGATCAAGGCGCGTAAAGTCGACCTGCCGAGACGAAGTCTTCCAGCCATAAATGCCTTATTGCATACTGCAATACTTCAGGTTGTGCTCGGCATTTCAGCACTTCTTATGTCGGTACCCATTCTTCTTGGTTCACTACATCAAGTGGTGGCAATGATATTATTTACGATTTTGCTCTATATTATGCATAGCCTAAGACGAGTATAAAAAAGGCCTTGCTTCGATAATAACTTAATCGTTCGCTATGACAGCGCCATGGACCGCAGCTTACTGACTTTCGTCAACCAGCTATGCGAGTCAGGCGCTAGTCCATACTGAATATCTTGCAACATTTTCTGGAGTCGAGCCGTATTTGGCCCAGCCTTGCCATCACGTACTTTAATCTCAATACCTTCCCGAATTAAAGTACCTACAGGCGAAAGACACGCCGCTGTTCCTGATAAAGCCGCTTCATAAGTCTTAACTAATTCAAGTAATTCATCGACGCTAAAATTTCTTTCACTTACTTTGTAGCCATTTTCAGAAGCTAGTTTCAGAATCGAATCACGAGTCATGCCATGCAGAAACGTACTATCAAGGGGTTTTGTTATTATCTCATCGTCACTAATCAAGAGAAAATTCGCTGCACCTGTTTCCTGCACATTGCCATTAGGACAAAATAAAACCTGATCAACACCATACGTTTCTTTTGCATCTAGTGTAGTTCCGAGAGCCGCTGCGTAGTTACCGCCAGTTTTCGTACTACCCAATTGTTCAGTCGAGCGAGAGCGCTGTTCCTCGATCAGCAATTTAAGTGTGACTGTACCGCCAGAAAAATAATCTCCAACTGGGGATGCCAGAACAAACAAGGTCGCTTCCGTCGATGGCGCTGCTGCAGCGCCTATGTTTTTTAATGTTCCAATCAAAGTTGGGCGTAAGTAAAGCGAGCTCGGTGGTGTTGGAATATCGTCGACATGGTGCAAAACCAGATTCATCACCATGTCCGCCAGCATTTCAGCATCCGGCACCGGAAGCCTCAATGAAGCCGCACTTTTCTGCATTCTCGCAATATGATCATGCAACCGATAAATTCTTGCCTCACCATCACCCCAGCGATAAGCTTTGAAACCTTCGAAACAGGAACTGGCATAATGCAAAATATGCGCTGCAGGATGTAAAGACAACGGCTTTAGCGTCTCAATTGTAGGTGTTTGCCAAGTGCCATCTTCGTAATAGCAAATTGCAATATGATCACAAAATTCTGTGCCAAACTGATCCATGGATTAATCCGTAAAAAGCGTCTATCTTATTAAAACAGTTTGACGCTGCAAACTAATAAAATCAACAACTTACGTTTATAGATGTAACTCATTGTTTAACATCCTATTCTAAGCGTAAAATATATCTCTTATACAGAAAATATTCGGAGCAATGCGATGAGCTCAGCTGAAAACAACCTAGATGCCTACTGGATGCCTTTTACGGCAAACCGTGACTTTAAGGCTAAGCCCCGCATTATCACCGGAGCATCAGGTCATTACTACACTACCGAGAATGGTAACAAACTATATGACACTCTATCAGGACTGTGGACATCGGGTGTCGGCCACTGCCACCCTAAAATTGTTGAAGCAGTACAGAAACAAGTGTCTACGCTCGATTACTGCGTAACTTTTCAAATGACTAACAATAAAGCCGTTGATCTAGCTGAGCGCGTCACCAAAATGGCGCCCAAAAGCATTGATCACTGTTTTTTCACTAACTCAGGGTCTGAGTCTGTTGACACCGCTCTAAAGATCGCACTCGGATATCACCGCGCAAGAGGAGAAGGTAATCGCACACGCTTAATTGGTCGCGAAAGCGGCTATCATGGCGTTAATTTTGGCGGCATGTCTGTCGGCGGCATGGTAAATAATCGCAAAGCCTTTAGTGCCAATCTCATTCCTGGTGTTGATCACATTCGTCATACACACAACATTGAACGCAATGCGTTTACCCGTGGCTTGCCCCAGCATGGCGCTGAACTTGCCAACGACCTAGATAAACTCTGCGCGCTCCATGGCGGCAGCAATATTGCTGCTGTAATCGTCGAGCCAGTGGCAGGGTCTATTGGTGTTTACCCACCGCCTGTTGGTTATCTCAAGCGTCTACGAGAAATTTGTGATGAACACGGCATTCTATTAATTTTTGACGAAGTCATTACTGCATTTGGCCGACTGGGAGCACCGTTCGCTTCAGAGCGCTTCGGCATTACGCCAGATATAATTACGACAGCAAAGGGTCTGAGCAACGGCGTCATTCCTATAGGAGCAGTTCTGGTACGCGATAGTATCTATGATGCATTTATGCAAGGCCCTGAAAATATGGTTGAGCTATTTCACGGCTATACTTATTCCGGTCACCCGGTTGCGGCGGCAGCAGGACTTGCAACTATGGATGTTTATGACGAAGAAGGTATTTTTGAACAGGCCTTAAGCCTAGAGCAGCACTTCGAAAACTTACTACATTCATTCAAGGATCAAAAGAATGTAATTGACGTGCGCAATTTTGGCTTGATGGGTGCTATCGAAATGGCACCGCGAGATGGTGCGGCTGGTGCACGCGGCGGTGAGGCGCATAAAAAATGCTTTTGGGAAGGAAATGTAGTTGTCCGTAATGTTATGGACGTCTTATGCTTCTCGCCCTTTTTTAATTCAGACCCAGATGAGATGGAACAATCATTTGCAGTCATCCGTCGCATACTTGA
>JAQWOA010000040.1 GCA_029246105.1 Woeseiaceae bacterium
CGAATAATTACTGGAATTTCATCCTGGTAATCTACCGGGGTCGCGATGCCGTTATAGAACCACGGATCTCGCTTTCCCGATCTTGTAAATACTAAGACCTTACATTCTTCAACCAATATTTCTTCAATAACTTTATCAGCTAACTTCGATCCTCTCTTGCCGGACCAGCTGAGATCGCCATTTGACTCCCAAACATTGTCATAGTTGATACCAAGTGGATCGCTTGAACCAACATTTGCGAATATTACGACAGTATTATCATCGAGCCTTTTCTTTAATGGTTGGGAATATCCGGTCATAAAATCACCGCTGTCTGAACCAGCCGGGATACCAATAGCGGTAGCAATCTGCCGCCTAGAATATGTATTACCAACAATTAAAGTCATATTAATATTCCAACCCCTAACCTTCGAAGCTTAGAAATTAGTAATTGTTTTGTTCTCATCACAAACTTCCCCAAGTCTGGCTTGATTGGTTTAAGTCTTTTAAAGCTTCCCAACCATATCATTAGTTCCAGTTCAAAACGGCTCAAAATGCACAAGATTGTGTTTTAGTGGGTAGGGGGACTATGGCCTTCTGCGTACCCCATTCAGGAAAGACAGCTATAAATATGACAAACCAAGCCACTCCAACAAGCTAACGACAGGTTGACATTGAGTTAACATCGGGGGTTTTAAAAATTATTGAACAGAGATTATGCTCAATAAGTAGTTGATTTAATTACAATTATTTGCTTTTAATAATTTACTAAACAGCGGAGTCAGAGTACTATTAGTGTGTTGATTATCAGGTTTTAGATCGACTGCCTACTAAGGTTATAATAGGGGGCAACTATTGGGGTAGGTCTTGCTTGCCAAATAGCTGTCACAATTTTGTAGCGCTTGAATATTATATCAAGCATGGTGGTACACAAAAGACACTATAAAAAGAATAAAGCCTAGCAGGGGAAAAGTACTAATGATTACTAAGAAGACACCAACTACCCGACTATTTCTAATGATGTTTTTGCAGATGTTTATCTGGGGTGCTTGGCTGCCAATGATATTTGTCTACTTGCCGATGCTTGGCTACACGCCTTTCGAGCAGTCATGGATCCTGAATGCTTTCCCGGTCGCAGCCATTATCAGTGTGTTCTTCGGCAATCAGTTTGCGGACAGAAATTTTGCGGCGGAGCGCTTCCTGTCATTCAGCCATTTGATTGGTGGTGTCGCACTAATCGGTATATCTATGACTACTAATTACTGGACGTTTCTGGTCCTCATGTGGATCTACTGCCTCTTCTACTTACCTACTATGTCGATCACGAATTCGATTGCGTTTACCCATATGCGGAATCCGGTATCAGAATTCGGTCCGATCCGAATGGGTGGCACGGTTGGTTGGATCGCTGCAGCATGGCCGTTCGTCTTTATTTTTGTCGACTGGGATGTCGTCAAGGCAGCTGAAACGGAAGGTTTCATTGAGTTTATCGGTGTGGCACTAGGCTCTGGGCTGGCCGGCGATGCACTTCGTGACGTCATACCATGGACATTTCGTATTGCCGGCATTGCGAGTCTCCTGCTTGCCGTCCATTCATTGGCACTACCGCATACGCCTGCCCACAAAGGTGAGAGCAAGGATAAGCCAGCATGGTTGGAAGCGATAAAATTACTTAAACATCCTTTCGTTATGGTCCTTTGGATCGCGACGTTGGCAGATGCATTTGTTCAACATTTGCAGTTCAATTGGACGCCTGTTTTTCTTGGCAGTGAGCAAGTTGGCATTCCAGGTAACTGGATTATGCCGGCATTGAGTATTGGTCAGGTTGCAGAGATATTAACGATGCTTGTACTCGGATCAGTATTAAAGAAGCTTGGCTGGCGAATAACGATGATGGTCGGCATTTCTGCTTATATCATTCGTTTTGGTGTTTACGCTTTATTGCCTGAGATGACCTGGCTGGTTGTCACTATCAATCTACTTCATGGTGTTTGTTACGCATTTTTCTTTGCTAGTGTCTATATTTTCGTCGATGCATGCTTCCCAAAAGACATTCGATCAAGTGCCCAGGGTCTTTTTAATGTGATGATTTTTGGTGCCGGTCCATTACTCGCGTATAGCTTTGGCCCTTGGCTAATTCAGAGTGTATTCACCAAAGACGGTGTTATTGATTTTCAGTCTATGTTTTTAATTCCAATAGCCATTTCAATTATTGCAACATTACTCTTGGCTATTGGGTTCAAGCCGCCGGCGAATGTCAGAGTGGAGGAATAAGGGTATTCACCCATGTATATCTAAAAGTAAATCATCTTGTAAATAGGTTTTCTGTTAACGAAAGAGCCCTAAAAGAATTTGCTTTCATATCTAGCCTGTCTGTAGATAGGTGTAGATTTTGAATCTGGCAATTTTTAGTCCCGCTGCAGTAGTACGTAAATTGCTCCGGTTCCGCCATCGACTTGTCGCGCGGATACAAATGCGAGCACATTACTCCATCTTTTGAGCCAGGAATTGACAGCACTTTTTAGAACTGGACCTCGCTCTCCAGAGCCAAGCCCTTTGCCATGTATGACGCGAACGCATAAGCGATTCTGTTCAGCATTATACTGAATGAATCTCATTAGCCGTGGCTTTGCTTCGGCAAGTGTCATGCCGTGTAAATCGATCTCAGCTTGTATGCTAAAACCACCTCTTATTAGTTTGCGCATGGTGCGACGTCCAATATGTTGACGATGAAAGTGCAGGGCGCCACTATTACCTTGTTCAAGGCTATCGATATCGTCATGGAGGCTTTCAAGTAAGACTTTTTTCTCATCAGCGCGGGCAAACTTTGCTCTCGGCTTAGGTTTTAGTTGGTTCTTAGGTGCGCGTTTTTCAACATTGAGCCGTCTTATGCCGGCCATCGCTTTTTGAAAAACATTTTTGTCTTCGTCAGTCATAGTGAGGTTTATGAGGCTATGGTGCAGAGTAAACATTGAGTATAGTGAGCGCGATTCTATAGTCCAGTATCCAACCGCCGGAATAGCTGTTATAAAAAAATGAAAATACTCGTAAGTAATGATGATGGGTATCTCGCCAAGGGCATTAATGTTCTCACAGAGGCGCTCGATCAGGTTGCCGATGTAGTGGTAGTGGCGCCAGATCAAGAGCGCTCTGGCGCTAGTAGTTCACTTACGCTGAAGGATCCGTTGCGGGTATCCGAGATAGCGCCGAACCGTTATAAGGTTGATGGTACGCCAGCAGACTGTGTTCATCTGGCATTGACTGGATATTTGGATTATGAACCTGACCTCGTGATTTCAGGAATCAATCATGGTGCGAATCTGGGGGATGATGTCATTTATTCCGGCACTGTCGCAGCCGCTATGGAGGGGCGCTTTCTCGGGCTGCCTTCGATCGCTGTTTCATTAGTTGGTAATAACTCAATGTATTTTGATACGGCCGCTATTATTCTAATCAAACTCATACTAAAGATTCAGCAAGCACCATTAGACTCTGACGTAGTTCTCAATCTTAATGTTCCAAATGTCCCTATTTCTAAATTAAAAGGAATTAAGGCGACACGACTAGGATTTCGCCATAAGTCAGAGCAGATTTTGAAGGATATGGATCCTTATGGAAGACCAATCTATTGGGTCGGTCCCGCAGGCGAAGGTCAGGATGCGGGAGAGGGAACAGACTTTCACGCTATTGAGCAAGGCTTTGCATCAGTCACACCGCTTAAAGTTGATTTGACGCGACATAGTGTTATTAATGATTTATCTGATTGGCTGGAGTCTGTATAGGTGTCTAACTCTCGACAAGGCATAGGTATGACATCTGCACGGACGCGCGAGCGACTTGTGCAACGTCTAATTGATCAGGGAATTCGCTCTGATATTGTTCTAAATCAAATCAAAAATGTACCTCGACATCTGTTTGTTGATGAAGCTTTGGCAAGTCGGGCCTATGAAGATACAGCTCTACCAATTGGGCTTGGGCAAACAATTAGCCAACCATTCATTGTTGCTCGCATGACTGAGGCATTATTAGCTGGATTTGAGGGCGAAAGCGTGCTCGAAATTGGCACTGGTTGTGGATATCAAACTGCAGTACTCGCGCCTTTAGTGAAAAAGATATATACCGTAGAAAGAATACGAGAACTTTTGACAAAGACTCGTCAGCGATTGCGAGATCTTGATATTTATAATGTCCAGTTTCGTCCAGGTGATGGATGGGAGGGCTGGCGTAAATATTGCCCTTATGACGGCATTATAGTGACCGCCGCTGCATCGAGCATGCCAGAAAAACTACTGCAGCAACTAGCACCTGGAGGTAGGCTCATTATTCCGATTGGGCCTAAGGGAAAACAGGATCTGACGATGGTCGTAAATCACCCAGATCGCTTTGAGCAAGTATCACTGGGTCCGGTAAGTTTTGTTCCCTTAGTAAAAGGTAAATAACTGATATTAATGAATAACTTATATATTATATTTAATGTCAATTATTTAATTTTAAATACCCAATGAAATTATTTGGTTCATTATATGAGCGTGTAATGCAATGGTCGCGACATGATCGCGCCGAGTATTATCTTGGTGTTATAAGTTTCGCTGAGTCATCCTTTTTTCCGATTCCGGTGGATGTGATGTTGGCGCCAATGGCGCTAGCCAAACGTGACCGGTGGATTCGCCTAGCTGGGATTGCAACATTTTGCTCAGTTCTTGGGGGTGTCGTCGGTTATGCAATTGGCTATGGTTTTTTTGGTATGCTCGAACCATGGTTGCGTGAGTCTCATTACTGGGGGTGGCATGAGACCAGTAAGCTATGGTTCGATGACTATGGTGTGTGGATTGTGTTAATCGCTGGGTTTTCACCAATCCCCTATAAGGCTTTCACAATCACGGCCGGTGTAGCTATGCTGAATTTACCCAGTTTTATTATTGCCTCAATCATCGGCAGAGCTGGAAGATTCTTTTTAATTGCTGGACTTATGCGCGCTGGAGGTCAGCGATTCGAAGATACCCTGACTAAATACATCGAGCGAATTGGCTGGGCAGTAGTCTTAATTGCAATCATGGTCTTAGTATGGATCATTCTGAGAGGGTGATGAAATCATATTTACTCATTGTTTTATTTTGCGTATTTCTATTGAATTCCTGTGGGAGTCAATATTCGTATAAGGGTCAGACGCATATTGTTCGCAAGGGAGAGACCCTATTTTCGATTGGCTGGCGCTATGGCAAGAATACGAAGGACATTGCACAGTGGAACGGGTTGGGCGACGGTTCGTTAATTTATCCTGGTCAAGTACTAAGACTCTATGGTTCGGTAGTAAACAACCGTCGAATTATTAGTGCTACCTCAAAACCAATTCGCAAGTCAAAGTCGTCATCCTCCGTTTCTTCACAACCTGCGCCGAAGTGGTTATGGCCAACCAAGGGATATATCAATGTTGATTTTGGTGAACAACCAGGCACTGGTACAGGCGTACTTATAAATGGTAAAGCTGGGCAGGCTATCTATGCATCGGCATCCGGTCGAGTGGTTTATGCAGGTAGTGGGCTGATCGGTTATGGCAAGCTTATTATACTTGAGCATAATGACACCTACCTCAGTGCCTATGGGTACAGTGCGTCACTCCTCGTCAAGGAAGGTGATCAAATGAAAGAAGGTCAGAAAATAGCAACCATGGGCGAGGGTCCTGAACGTAAACCACGACTGCATTTTGAGATTAGGCGTAATGGTAAACCAATAAACCCACAACAATACCTGCCAGTGAGATAGTTCAATGAACTAGCAGTAGGTACTGCGACAATATTCTGTATTAGTTTGTGTATAGAACGGCAGCTACGTGACGGCCTTCTCCGGAAAGCACATTGAAAGTTCTAGCAGCCGCAGCTGTACTCATAAGCTCAAGCCCAACCCCACGTCGCGCAAAAGCAAACATTAGTTCACGTGGAGGAAGTTCGCCATTTTTTCCTGTTCCAACCACGACGAGTTCTGGTTTGTATTTTAGGAGCTCGGAGAAATGCACATCTGTTAAATCAGGAATGCTGGCATAAGGCCAATTCTTAATGATTCCTTGAGTTGTCAGTGCAACCGGTTCTGTCCAAAGTTGATCATTTATTAGGATGCCATCAGAGCTGATGCTTCGTATTGTCAGTGTATCGACTAATTCTCTTGTGAATTTCAAGCTCGCTTCCCTTACCATCGGTGCCATAACAATGAACTTATCATATGATAAAAATGCTGCAGTAGTTTTGTTGTCGCCTATATCGACCGATCGATTGCAAAATCAGGATCTCAAAAAGTGGCTTACTCAATCAGATATTACGATTGAAGACCGACCAAAGGAGCTTCTTCAGCGAGTAACCAAGGAACTTGGGCTTCCATATCCTAAGCAAGGTCTCGGTGCCTTACGCATGTGGGGGCAGACCGGAGATCGGCCGACGAATTGGGTTGCTGCAGCTGACCCTATTTATCTTGAGCCAAATTTAGATTATCTATGCTTACATGCGCTTGACTACAAGGGCATTCCGTCTAAGCAAATGCGCACTCTGATCGATCATCTGCAGCTGACGTTAGGAGATGATTCTGATTTTGGATTTACTAGTCTGGCATCCTACAGTTATCTTTATTCTAAAAATATGATTACAACAGCATCAATGCCTGCCTATGTTCTTAATGGGCAGAAACCTAATAAATTTCTATTCATTGGTGACGATACAGGAGCAAGTCGAAACCTAGTCAGTGAAATTGAGATGGCATTACATGAACATGAAGTTAATATTACTCGGCTATCAAGCGGTAAATTGCCCATAAATTCGTTGTGGTTATGGGGTGGAGGAATGGCCCCAGATAAAATTACAAGAGTACAGCCCCCATTATTTTCTGATGACGCACTTCTTTCTGGGTATTGGCATTCAGCGAATGCTGAGGCTGACTCCTGGCCGGGCAGCATCTCCGAATGTCTGAATCGATCAGCTGCCGGTTTTGTAGCTGAAATACCAGAACTTTATGATGGTGAAGACTTATTTGAAGAATGTTTATTTGAGCTGCGTGTGGCGCTGCGATCAGGAAGGTTAAGCAGTTTGACTTTATTGTTTAGCAATGGATTGCGTGCCCATGTTCGCCGCTCACATGTTTTGCGATTTTGGCGACACAAATTCGACATGTTGGGCGGGAGAGGCCAATAATGAAATCCGTCAGACCAGTAGTTTGCCGACAACCGCCGCAGCAATCAGTTTTTGATAATTTTGACGATATCGATCCGACACTTGCACGCCTGTTTGCTATGCGTGGTTTAACGTCCACTGATGAATTAAATTATAGCCTCAAATGCCTTGAAAAAGTTGGCTCACTCGAAAATATTGATGACGCTGCTTCGCTTGTTATATCTCATCGAGAAAAAAAAATTATCGTCATTGGGGATTTTGATGTCGATGGCGCAACAAGTACGGCATTGCTATTGCGCTGCCTTTCAGAATTTGGATTTAAAGAAATCGAATATCTTGTACCAAATCGATTTGATTATGGTTATGGATTAAGTCCTGAAATTGTCGATGTTGCTGCAGAACGTTCACCGAGTTTATTAATAACAGTTGATAATGGCATATCGAGTATCGATGGTGTCGCTCGGGCCAATAAGCTCGGTATTCCTGTGTTGGTTACAGATCATCACTTACCTGGTGATGAACTACCTTTGGCTGCAGTGATATTGAATCCGAACCTTAAAGGCAGTCAATTTCAGAGCCGCAACCTTGCTGGTGTAGGTGTCGCTTTCTATTTGATGGCTCGTATTGGTCGAATGCTTGAGGATGCTGGAGAAATTGGGGCAACAAAAATTCCTGCTCGATACTTGGATCTTGTGGCCTTGGGTACGGTCGCTGATGTCGTACCTTTAGATCATAATAATCGAATATTGGTGCATCAAGGATTAATTCGAATGAGAGCCGGACATGCTGTGCCGGGTATTAATGCATTATTTAAGCTGGCAGGTCGCACGACGTCTCGTTGCGTTAGTAGTGATCTGGGATTCTCCATTGGCCCACGTATCAATGCGGCTGGGCGCCTTGATGATATCTCTTTTGGGATTGAGTGTTTATTAACGGACAGTGAAGAAGAAGCTAACAAATATGCATACATTTTGGATCAAATTAATAAAGAGCGTCGGGATGTTGAATTGACGATGAAAAATCAAGCCTTCAAATATGTTGAGCAACTCAGTGAAAACCGATGGCCAGATTTCGTCTGCGTTTATGACAAATCTTGGCATCAAGGTGTAGTTGGCCTCATCGCAGCTCGCGTAAAGGAGCATTGTCATCGACCTGTCATTGCATTTGCCCGCGAGAATGATAGTCACCTTAAAGGCTCTGCGCGCTCTATTCAGGGAGTGCATATACGTGATCTACTCGAAG
>JAQWOA010000042.1 GCA_029246105.1 Woeseiaceae bacterium
ATTTTTATTGAATTGATAAACAATAATCAGCTTGATGAATTTATAACAAAGACACTTATTCCTTACGGTAAATTCTTTGTGGAGCAGACAGGATGGCCCCCCGATCATATCTCAAGATACAATTTCAGAACAATTGAGGGGTTTGAAAAAATATGTATAAGAGAAAAGCAGAATTACAAATAAACTAAGTCTCATCTGCCTCAAGAGTGGCTAAGGTATCTACAATTTCGATATATTGCTCGTAAAATTCCTTTGATTCTCCTTCTTCGAGGGTAACTGGAGTTTGAACATTCCCTCCGGAAAACTTAATTAAACCAATGTTATTGAAAAACCTCGCTACACCAACTGCAGCATCAACACTACCTAAGAATTTTAAAAATCTTAGTGGGCCAAAGTTTTGCACTTCCCCACTTGTTGGATAGTATTTGGTGATACGTGTAAAAATAATATCTCTCTCTTTATCTATAAAAACAAACTGTCCAAACTTTCCGCTAGTGTTGTATATTTTTGCTTGATCATCATATTTTGAAACCCACCATTGTAAGCTGTAGCCTCTGGTATCGCTGTGAATCCAGCCCATGCTAGGTGTGCTGCCCCAATATAGTTTTAACGATTCATCAACATAATCTTTAGAAATAATTTTCTCTCCATTCCAATTGCCGTCTCTTGAAAACAGCAATCCAAATCTTGAATAATCTCTTGCAGACATATCTAAGCAACAATAAGTTAACGTATTCCCAGCACTGTCTTCCCAAGCAATATAATCATCTAAACCAATCTTGCTAAATATTCTTTCATCTATGAGTGTTTTTGCTGTTTTACCAGTCGCATTTCTTAGAATTTCAGCCATCAACATCGAGTTCACATTGTTGTATTCAAATTTTGCACCTGGTTCGCTTTCTACATCAACCTTAAGAGCGTATTCCATGTGATCATCTTCAAAAAACATCTTTTCATGTTCATGGCTTGGAAACTCAAGACCACTTGTCATATTAAGAATCTGCCTAATGGTGATATCTTTCTTTTCTGATGTATCGTATTCCTTCACATATTTACTTACCGGGTCATCTAAGCTATTGATTTCGCCTCTATCAAGTGAAATACCAATTAAAGCTGCGTAAAAACTTTTTGCTGTTGACCATGATGTGCCATATGAGTTTTGATCAAAACCATCTGCATATTGCTCTTTAACTATGTATCCATCTTTAATTAGAACAGCACCCATGGTTGCTTGATCACTAAAAGTTAACTCGAAAAGCTTATCAAGCTGCTCTTCATTTAGATTTAACTCTTGTGCTGTTCGTGCTTCCCATGTGTTGCCTGGAAAATAAGCTTCAGCTGATGCTTCAGCTATGGTGAAGCTTGATATTAAGAGCGTTATAAGTAGACGCATTTCACCACCCCCTCATTATCAATTAAATAATTGATTTTATTCACTTTATTCCCACTCAATAGTTGCTGGCGGCTTACCGCTAATATCGTAGGTAACTCTTGAAATGCCATCGATCTCATTAATAATCCTAAGTGAAACATGCTCAAGAAACTCATATGGCAATCGGGCCCAGCGCGCGGTCATAAAATCGACAGTTTCAACGGCACGTAAAGCAACAACATAATCGTACTTTCGGCCATCACCCATCACGCCAACTGATTTGACCGGCAAAAAAACTGCAAACGCCTGACTGGTTTTGCTATACAAATCATTCTTATGTAGCTCTTCAATAAAAATATCGTCAGCCAACTGAAGTAATACTGCAAATTCTCGCTTAACCTCCCCCAGTATACGCACTCCTAATCCGGGTCCTGGAAATGGATGGCGATAAACCATCTTTTCCGGCAGGCCAAGCTCTATGCCAATTTTACGAACTTCGTCTTTAAATAACTCACGCAAAGGCTCGATGAGCGACATTCGCATATGTTCTGGAAGCCCACCGACATTGTGATGAGACTTGATAACGTGCGCTTTACCTGTCTTTGTGCCAGCAGACTCGATAACATCCGGATATATAGTGCCTTGCGCCAACCACTGAATATCATCCAGCTTATTGGCCTCTTCGTCGAATACTTCAATAAATTGTGCACCGATAATTTTGCGTTTTTGCTCAGGATCCGAGACACCTTCCAATGCACTAAAAAATCTATCGGCTGCATTTACTCGAATAACGTTGAGCTTCATGTGCTCAGAAAAAGTCTCCATGACTTGATCACCTTCATTATGGCGCATAAGTCCATGGTCAACGAATACGCAAACAAGCTGGTCGCCAATCGCTTCATGCAATAAGGCCGCTACTACCGAAGAATCAACGCCACCGGATAATCCAAGCAAAACTTTTTCATTGCCAACTTTTTCACGAACCGTGTCTATTGCATCAGAAACAATGTTACTGGCTGTCCAATCGCCTGGACAGCCACAAATATCTCGAACAAAGCGACGGAGTATTTCTTTACCCTGCAGTGTATGAGTAACTTCGGGATGAAACTGAACACCATAAAAGTGCCGTACGGTATCCTCCATCGCTGCGAGTGGTGAATTTGAACTACTAGCAGTCGCCTTAAATCCCGGCGGTATCTCAGCAACACGGTCGCCATGGCTCATCCAGACTTTCAGAAGTGATTCTTCTTCATCATATAAACCCGCTAGAAGGGTTGAATGATTTGTAATGATTTCAGCATAGCCAAATTCGCGGTGCGATGACGTCTCCACTTTACCGCCAAGCTCAGCTGCCATGGTCTGCATACCATAACAAATGCCCAGAACTGGAATACCTAATTCAAATACAAAATTTGAGACACGTGGTCCATCTTCGAAATGAACAGACTCAGGACTGCCAGACAAAATCACGCCATTCGGTTTGAATGCGCTGATATCCTCATCCAATATATCCCAAGGGTGGACCTCTGAATATACGCCTTGCTCTCGAACGCGACGGGCTATTAATTGCGTGTACTGACTGCCGAAATCAAGAATCAGCAGTCGGTGGGCATGAATATCAGGGAGCATGAACCTACTTATTAGTGCCGTAATTAGGAGCTTCTTTAGTGATGGATACATCGTGAACATGACTCTCAGCTATACCGGCGCCCGTAATCTTCACGAACTTCGGTTTAGTACGCATTTCATCGATATTGGCACTTCCCGTGTACCCCATCGCTGCGCGAATGCCACCGATAAGCTGATGCACAATCGCTGTGAACGCGCCTTTATAAGGAACGCGCCCTTCAATACCCTCGGGAACCAGCTTTTCAAGCTCTTCGGTTGCATCTTGAAAATAACGATCCGATGAGCCATGTGATCTACTCATTGCACCAACTGATCCCATGCCGCGATATGCCTTATAAGAACGGCCTTGATAAAGCTCGACTTCGCCTGGCGATTCTTCAGTGCCGGCAAACATGCCACCGATCATTACAGAATGTGCTCCTGCGACCAATGCTTTTGCGATATCGCCTGAGTATCGCATGCCGCCGTCAGCAATTAACGGTACGCCGGATTTCTTGAGAGCCTTAGTAACTTCTGCAACTGCCGAAATCTGCGGTACACCGACACCCGCAATAACACGTGTCGTACAAATAGAGCCTGGTCCAATGCCAACTTTTACACCGTCTGCACCTGCGCTGACTAAAGCAAGTGCCGCTTCAGCCGTAACAACGTTGACGCCAATAATCTGCAAATTAGGGTGTGCCGATTTCACTCGAGTAATTCGATCCAGTACACCTTTCGAATGGCCATGTGACGTATCAACCACAATCAAATCAACACCAGCCTCGACCAATGCATCAACACGATCATCAGTGTCTTGCGCGGTTCCAACTGCAGCGCCAACTCGCAATGCACCGCTATCATCTTTGCAGGCCATCGGAAAATCTTTAGCTTTCTGAAAATCCTTCGCCGTGATCATGCCGCGCAATTCGAAATTATTGTCTACGACTAGAACTTTCTCGATGCGATGTTGATGCAGTAATGACAATACTTCCTCGTCATCCGCACCTTCCTTGACTGTCACGAGACGCTCTTTTGGTGTCATGACTGCTGATACTGGAGCATCTAACTTTGTTTCAAATCGTAGGTCACGGTTTGTCACAATGCCGACAGTCTGCTTACCATCCACGACTGGAACGCCAGAAATACCCATTGAGTGAGTCAACTCAATTACTTCGTGAATTGTCATATTTGGTGAAACTGTAATCGGTTTTCTCACCATCCCAGATTCGAATTTCTTAACCTTTAACACTTGATTGGCATGGTTCTCGATAGACATATTTTTATGAATAATGCCAATGCCACCCTCTTGCGCGAGCGCAATCGCGAGTCTTGATTCTGTGACCGTGTCCATTGCTGCTGATAAAAGTGGGATATTCAAACGAATTTCGTGCGTTAATGATGTACTTAGATCTACCTCGCCAGGCAATACCTCGGAATACCCGGGTTGCAGGAGGACATCGTCGAATGTGAGGGCTTCGAGGGCTATTCGCATGAAATTTACGTCTTAGGTTTTGTGATAATAATCAACTGATTGTACTCGGGTCAGATTTGCGGGTAAACGGCAGACGGTTAGATATACTATAAAGATGCAACCAAATACCCCTATAACCGCCGCAATTTCCGTCAGTCAACTCAATCGACGCGTCAAGACACTGATTGAGCAAGGAATGACCCGACTTTGGGTGGAAGGCGAAATATCTAACCTTTCTCGTCCCGCATCTGGTCACATGTATCTGAGTTTGAAGGATAATTCTGCACAAGTCAGCGCTGCATGGTTCCGCTCTCGCCAGCGTAAATCTACAATTAATTTCAAAAACGGTGACCGCGTTTTAGCTTTCGGTCGTGTCAGCCTGTATGAGCCCCGCGGCAATTATCAACTAATTATCGAAGAGCTAGAGCCTGCCGGCGAGGGTATCCTAAAGCGCCGTTTCGACGAGCTTAAACTTAAATTAGCTAACGAGGGCTTATTTGATGAGGACCGCAAGCAAGCTTTACCAGAGTTGCCAACGCGCATTGGAATTATCACATCACCGAGCGGCGCGGCGATCCGTGATGTACTGAGTATCTTAGGGCGTCGCTTTCCTGCGGTACCGGTCGTTATATATCCAGCCACTGTGCAAGGGGACGCTGCACCAAACGAATTATTAAACGCGTTGTCTACGGCTATTCATCGAAATGAATGCGATGTACTAATTTTGTGTCGTGGTGGTGGGTCCATTGAAGATCTTTGGGCATTCAATAACGAGACACTAGCTCGTGCTATATCAGACTGCACTCTTCCCATTATAAGTGCCATAGGGCATGAAACTGATTTCACAATTGCCGACTTTGTAGCTGATATAAGAGCGCCAACACCATCGGGTGCTGCAGAGATCATCGTACCAAATCAAGATGACTGGCTACGACAGATCTCCAATATCACAACACGCATTACGAGAATTGGGCAGCGTGCGCTAGATAATAAAACGCAAGAACTTGATTGGTTAAGCCGACGATTAGTTGTCAACAGCCCAGCCGCAAAACTACAACAACAGCGTCAGAGTCTTCGTGAGCAATGCGGTCGGCTTAACTCCGCTATAAGACAGCAGCTACTGGAGCAAAAAAATGAGTTGCAAAGTGTTGGCAGCGAGTTGATAACTCTATCGCCCGCATTATCTGTTCAACAATCAATTGCAAATCTTCAACAGCTTCGACAGCGCCTCGCTACGTCAATAAAGCATTCGATGTCCGATACTGGTCATAAAATCGCTCTTCTTGGAAGATCATTGAATTCTGTCAGCCCCATCGCAACGCTTGATCGGGGCTACGCTATTGTGAAAGATAATAACTCCGGCAAAGTAATTTTAAGCTCCTCAGAAGTAAAAGCTGGAGAAGATATTCGAGCACGCTTATCCCAAGGAGAACTCATTGCAACCATTAAGAAGGTAATTAGTAATGATTAGTCGATTTGCGCTTTGTTTAATATTGCTTGGCTTAATTGAGCCCACAATGGCCATTGAAGAATCGCTACGGCCTGGCGGGGTTGCCATCATTAAAATCGACTCTACTAATGCTTCTCGACCTATGGCGCAATATAAAGGTAAGCCTGTGATGGTTATCCTCCGCGACGAGCATTGGTATGCAATCGTCGGAATCCCCCTAAACGCAACTCCTGGCAAAATAAAAATCGTTGTAGATGGTATCGATAAAACGATTTTGATTCGCAGCCATGCCTATCGCGAACAGAGGTTGACGATCAAGAATAAGTCTCAGGTCAACCCAGACCAGGAACAGTTAAATCGAATTTTTAGTGAGCGTAAGATTATTAATGCTGCCCTGAATAATTTTCGCAAAATTACACTGAATAGCGTTTCATTGAAAAAACCAGTTGCTGGCCCGCATAGCTCTAGTTTTGGCTCGCGGCGTTTTTTCAATGATCAGCCTCGCGCACCACACTCTGGCATGGATATTTCTGCTGACACAGGCACCCCTATAATCGCTCCTCGAGATGGTATTGTGACTGCTACTGGAAATTATTTCTTCAACGGCAATACAGTTATTATCGATCATGGGCAGGGACTGATAACTATGTACTGCCATTTAAGTGCGTTAAATGTTGAAGTAGATGACCAGCTTTTTACAGGTGATGTGATTGGCGCTGTCGGAGCCACTGGCCGTGTTACTGGTCCACATCTGCATTTTGGGACGTATTTAAATGGGACGGCAGTTGACCCTGAAATTTTTATTGATTGATGATTTGTTATCTATCTGTATTTCTAAATCACCATCTTGAGCCGCTACTAAATTAGTCGCAAGACTCAAAGAATTTGTCAATCACTGGGCAAAACGCATCCATATCCACCAAGAATGAATCATGACCACGGATGCAGTCCAGTTCGACTAACCGAGTGTCGCTACAAACGCTCGAAATACCCTCTTTGAGCTCTCGTTGCTGTTCAATAGGAAATAATATATCGGTCCTGACACCGATGACCAGCGCCTTTTTTAATTGGAGCTGCTTAAATCCTTCCGCCAGAGAACCGCCATACTCGGCAAGATCAAACAGGTCTGATGCATACGATAAATAGAGATAGCAATTTGGATCGAAAACATCGCTGAATGTATTTGCATGAGCTTCGAGGTAGGACTCAATCGAAAATTCCGCAAAAAATTGATCCTCAATTCGAGCATGATCTGTCAATCGTTCGCGTCCAAATCTTTGCGTCCACTCTTCTGTTGAACGATAAGTAATCATTCCAAGCTTTCGTGCTAATCGTTGCCCAGTAATTGGCGGATCACCCAGATCATAGTTACCCTTTTGCCATTTTGTATCTGACCGAATCATTTCACGTTGCAAAGAACGAACCGCGATCGAGAATGGTAATGCCCGCGCTGCAGACGAAATAGAAATAAAACGATTCACAGCATTAGGATGACGTACACAGTAGACAAGGCCACTCATGCCGCCCATTGAGCATCCAATAACAGTATGTAAACATTTAATACCCAAATGCTGAACGATCATATAAGACGCCTCAGCGACATCCTCTAGTGTCAGCACGGGAAAAGTCAGCCGATAACGTTCACCTGTTTCTGGATTAATAGACGCGGGTCCCGTAGAACCGAAACAACTACCCAATGAGTTGACGGAGATGATGAAATATTTATCAGTATCAATTGGTAACCCTGAACCGATCATGTTTTCCCACCACCCAGGAGACTTATCGTCCTTCGAAGATGCTGCATGTGCCGAAGGCGATAAACCACTGAAAATCAATATAGCGTTATCTTTAGCTGTATTTAATTCGCCCCACGTCTCATAGACCAAAGTGGGTGACTTCAGATGGCCAGCACGATGCATACGAAAATTTCCGTCAAACGTGTACGATTTTAGAGCTGTGGTCATTTCTTATCCCTTTTTATCAGACGCTTGCGCTTGCGCTCCTGTCGGGGTGTCAACGTATTGCGACGCCCCGCATAAGGGTTCTTACCCTTCTTGAATGACAATCGCACTGGCGTACCTGTGAGTTTAAACACTTTTCTGAATCGATTGATCAGATACCGCCGATAAGAATCTGGAAGACGCTCAGTCTGATTACCATGAATAACGATCACTGGGGGGTTTCTTCCGCCTTGGTGGGCATAACGAAGCTTAACTCGACGGCCACGAACCAATGGAGTTGGATGCGCCATAATGGCACTTTTCAATTCTCGTGTGAGTTCAGTTGTAGACATACCGCGCATTGCCGCTGCATAAGCGCGCTCGACAGCCGGTAAAAGGTCGCCAACTGCGGTTCCGTATAGCGCCGATATTGTTATTCGCTCTGCAAAATCCAGAAATGGCAGGCGCCGCTCAAGATCATCGCGTACTTTTTTTCGGGCTTCAGATTGAAGTCCGTCCCATTTATTCATAACAACAATGAGTGCGCGACCACGCTCCATCACAAGACCGAGCAAACTAACGTCTTGCTCAGTAACACCCACATGAGCATCCAATACTGAAATAACAACCTCAGCTCGTTCGATTGCCTGGAGTGCTTTTATGATGCTAAATTTCTCAATTGCCTCATGCACACGAGCTTTACGGCGAATACCCGCAGTGTCGATCAAGATATACTTTCGATTGTTACGTTCAAACGGCACAGAAACGCTATCACGCGTAGTTCCAGGCTTATCAAAAACAACTAACCGGTCTTCGCCCAGCAATCGATTGATAAGCGTTGACTTGCCGACATTTGGCCGTCCAATTACAGCGATCTTTAGATTGCGATCCTCATCACCTTTCTCATGTAAATTCTCGATGCCCTCATTATCTAGTTCGTCAATTAACTCTTGGTCCCATTTTTCATCAACAACTTCCAGTTCTTCTTTGAGGGTGAAAGAGCTCAGAATGTCATCCATGAGCGCACCAATGCGATCACCGTGAGCAGCTGACACTGCAATAGGATTACCCAGACCGAGCGCATGAAATTCACTATTAGCAATAGCAGAATCAAGGCCTTCCGCTTTGTTAACGGCTAACCATGTTTTTTTTGCATGCCTGCGAGCAAGGTCAGCAACATGCTGATCTGCGGCAGTGAGGCCACTCCGCCCATCGACCATAATGATTGCGGCATCAGCTTCCTGAAGAGCAATAATGGTCTGTTCAACCATCGCCTCTTCGATACCCTCCTCACCACCTGCGACACCGCCGGTATCAATAACAAGATAAGGAATAGGACCCAGTTTTCCAAAACCATAGTTCCGATCACGAGTTAGGCCTGGATAATCGGCAACAAGCGCTTCACGAGAACGCGTTAATTTATTAAATAACGTCGATTTGCCAACATTAGGTCGGCCAATAAGAGCAATGACAGGAAGCATAATTAGACACCGTCAATGAAGCCGATCAAGAATCGTCTGCAGCTGGATTTATATCAGAACTGGAATCATCAAGTTCTTTGGAAGTATCTGGTGTACTTTGTGTCGATCGATTTTGTACAACTTCATAAGCGCCAATAGTTCCATTGTCGCTTTGCACATAAAGTCGATTTCCCATGACTAATGGATCGCTTGTAATTGCGTCACGACCGAAACGAACACGCGCAACGAGCTCACCGCTGAATCCACTTATGAAATGTAAATAACCTTGAAAGTCTCCTACAACAACCGCCTTATTAAACGGTACTGGTAGAGTTAGTTCGCGACGCAACAAATCATCATTTGTCCAAATTTCATCACCGTTACTACGCTTAAGCGCAATAACTTCGCCGTCATCACGCACGGTATAAATGCTATTCCAATCTGCTGCCACACCAACATATGATGATATTTCACGTGACCACAAAAGCTGGCCAGATTCAGCAGCAATTGCAGCAAGACGCCCCTGATACCCAGCCGCATAAACATCTTGACCGACAACAGCGATAACCCCATCAATATCAGATAAACGATCAAGATCCGATCGCCCAGTTGGCATCGCCAACATCGAGTCCCATTGGATGTCGCCTGTTTCCAAGTTGATCCCAACCAAACGGCCATTATCAAAGCCTGCAACTATCAATGGACCAACTATTAACGGTGATGCAGTGCCGCGCATTGTAAGCAATGGCATCGTTTGTTCAATTTCCCAGCGCTGTTTACCATTGACTCGCGCTAATGCAAGAAGGCGATTATCAATCGTCTGAACAATCACCGTATCACCATCGATTAGTGGACGAGCTAACATCTCACCACCGACAGATTTACGCCACTGTTCTTCACCAGTTGCGGCATTGAGGAGAATGGCCTCACCATCTTTTGTAGCAACTGCGACAAATCCCTCATTAACTCCTGGGCCAGCTGAAAGCTCAGCTGTAAGATCTGTCTCCCAACGAGAGTTCCCAGTTTCAGGGTCCACGGCCAAGACCTTACCATCCTGACTTGCGGCGTATATTAGATTGCCATCATCAGCTAAGCGTAAACCAACTAACAGCTGATTCGATGCGCCACCAATTTTAGCACTCCATACTTTTTTAACCCGCAAGGTAGCATTAAAATCGACCAATTCTTCTGGCTTAAGTTCTTCGTCTTCCTTAGATTCAAAAACACCACAGGCGGAGAGCAGTGCTGACATAATGAGCAACCCAATAGGACCAACCAATCGCCAAAAAGTATTCACTCAGCATCCTTAGGTTCGGATCTATGCACTTCAACCATCTCTTCAATTTCTGATTCAGTCATTACTTTTATTGCAGGTTCTAACTCAGGTAAATCCAACGCTTTCCATTTCACCAACTGTTGATCAACTGTGGCTTCCGATAATGGATTCATTAAAACTCTCTGATAAGAATCCGCAGCTTCAGCGGTCCGACCAAGCATTGTATAAGCATCACCAAGTACTTCACCAAATATTGCAGAAAATGCATCACCTTCTTGGTTGATCAGAAGATTAATAGCCTCTTCTGGTTTGTCCTGATATAAATAAATTCGGGCAAGACGTAATCGTGCAATATTCTTTAATTCGTTATCACTGCTCCCATCTATTACGCCAAGGAGGGCATCTGCTGCTGCTTCGTCACGATTCTTATCCATATAAAGACGCGCCATCGCCAGGCCCGCTTGAGCGACATAAATTGTGTCTCTATATGACATTGAGATTTCAATCTCAGTCAACTTCGCATCATCCAGCCTACCAGCAGAGACATGATTAATTAGTATCTCATATGCTGCGGAAGCATTAAGCTGAGATTGTAAAGTTTTATTTTGATAATAATTGATACCTAGCAGTAAACTGGCGCCAATAACAATACCGCCGATAACAAATGAACCATACTCCGACCACCAATATCGCATTTGGTCAAGTTGTTCTTTCTCTGATAGATCGTCCACAAAACTGTCCTTAAAGTAATTTCTGTTTCAGTTTTTCTGCCAGCTCTTCAAGCGCAATATTTATTTGCTCATCAGAGCTACGCATTGGTTTAAGGCCAATACAACCATCGATAAGTTCTTGTTCACCCAATACCAAAGCAAACTCAGCACCACTTTTATCAGCACGCTTGATTTGAGACTTCAAACTTCCACCACCTAGGTTCATTTCCAACTTTATTCCTGCAATGGCATCTCGTAGCTCTTCCGCCAATACAAACGCTCGTTCAAGTGCTCCTTCACCCAACGCCACTATGTAGACATCCAAATCAGATGCAGGTGTTTGGCCGCCACATGCCTTGTAAAGCGCAACAAGGCGCTCAATACCTATCGCCCATCCAATCGCCGTAGTCTCACGCCCACCTAACTTCTGCACAAGTCCATCATAACGACCGCCAGAACAAACAGCACCTTGAGAGCCAAGCGCGTCTGTAACCCACTCAAAAACCGTGCGAGAGTAATAATCTAGACCACGCACCAATCTTGGATTGACGATATAAGTCACACCCGCTTCATCCAGTAAAGTTCGAAGCTCACTAAAATGCGTCGCCGATTCCTCATCCAAATAATCAAGCATCATAGGTGCCGCCTCAATAATTGCCTGCATATCAGGATTCTTACTATCGAGGATTCTGAGCGGATTTTGCTCAAGGCGGCGAATACTATCCTCATCCAACTTATTTTTCACGCCTGTGAAGTATTCAACTAGCGCATCCCGGTAGGAGGCACGCGCTTCAGGTATACCCAGTGAATTAATTTCTAACTTTATCTTAGATATTCCTAATTGCTGCCACATGCGAGCACTCATAATTATGAGCTCCGCATCAACGTCAGGGCCTTCGTATCCGATTGCCTCAACATCGAACTGATAAAATTGCCTATATCTTCCCTGCTGTGGCTTTTCGTAACGGAACATCGGGCCAGACGTCCATAGCTTCTGCTTTTGATTGTGAAATAGACCGTTCGTCATTCCGGCGCGCATCATTCCAACAGTAGCTTCAGGACGTAATGTCAAACTCTCACCATTTCGATCGAGAAATGTATACATCTCTTTCTCAACGATATCCGTTGTCTCACCGATCGAACGCTTAAATAACTCAGTATGTTCAAGCAACGGCAATCTAATTTCTGAATAACCATAAGATGCAACGATGCTCTGTATAACTGATTCGAGGTACCGAAAAGTATTCGAAGCTTCAGGCAAAATATCATTCATCCCACGGATAGTTCTTGGTTTAGTACTCATGGCGCTATAATCGTTAACCTTGCAGTTCTACCACGTAGATCTTCGGCGGGAATATCAAACCGCGAACCATTAATCAAAAGGATCACGTTGGCCGCGTCACCAAATAAGATGTTGAATGGTGCTACGCCAGAAAGATTGACTGTACGACCAGACTTACCGAGATCAAAAAAAAGACGGTGTCCGTTGGCATCCGAAATCTCAGTCCAACAATCACCAGAATAAGTAATGCTGAGCTGCGTTTCAGATACATCAGGAATACTAACTATCTCTATGGGTAACTCTGTCACAGTAGCGACTTTTCTCTTATCTTCTAGAGCAGAAATCGAGTCATCATGACTCTTGGTGCTTAAATTCAGCTCAACCTCTAGCTTATCTATGGTGGGCAATGGTGCAACTTCACCAATTACTGGCTGTACTGGCTCCATGTCGAGATTCTTAAACCACCAATACGCTATCGCTGCAACTGCAATAACCACAATCGCAAAAATCCAAGGCCCTAGAGAAATAGTTCGGTAAGGCTTACTTCGCGACATTATGAACGACGGCGGACTAATTGTTCGAGTTAATTGATAGTAGTCAGCCATAACTTCAGTCTCATTAACCTTAACCAACTGCGCGTACTTTCTGAGATACCCCTTGGCAAACACAGGAGCTCCTAGAACATCAAAGTTATTGCACTCAAGAGCACGAACTTTGTGTTCGTCCAAATGTAATTCTTTAACAATGTCAATCAAAGCTATCTGCGAGTCACGGCGAGCCCCTGCTAGGCGTTCGCCCGCCATTGGAACAACTGATTCATCAGCGTCTTTCTTTTTGTCGTCATTTTCCGTTTTATTACTCATTACCAGTAGTATCGCATACTAGGTTCGTGATTTAGATCGGCTATATATTTGTCGCCTCAAATTAAATCGATTATTTATCCTTTAATTGCGAAATATCTTTAGTCATCAAAAAATATAAGGGGGCTCAGCATCAATGGATTACTCATTTTTCATACTGATGGAGTCCTTATCCCTTTATCTTGATTAGCTTTTCCCGAAGATATCTTTGGTGCAATAATCTTCCTTCCTAGCGGTTTTTTGACTCGATCGCTGACTTTGCCAGCCAGCTGTCCGCAAGCAGCATCAATATCGTCGCCCCGCGTCTTACGTGTAGTCGCAATAAGACCACGTTCCCGAAGTCTGCTCTGAAAGTGTCGTATAGATTCCACAGAAGAGCGTTTGAATTCGGTTCCAGGAAAAGGGTTGAAGGGTATTAAATTCACTTTCGCCGGCTTACCTTTAAGCAAGCTGACCAACTGATTAGCTTGTTTAATTGAATCATTCACATCACGCAACATTACGTACTCAAACGTGATAAATCGCCTCGAGCGTTTTTCTGCATATTGCCAACAAGCTTCGAGAAGCGTTTTAATCGGATGAAGCTTATTAATGGGAACGATTTGATCGCGCAAATCATCAGTTGGAGCATGTAGGGATACTGCTAAAGCAACGTTGCAATCATCGGCCAATTTATTAATATGCGGAACAATTCCAGAAGTACTCACCGTCACCCGACGACGCGAGATACCATAGGACCAGTCAGACACCAGTATCTCGAGCACTGATACTACATTTCGATAATTAGCTAATGGCTCGCCCATGCCCATAAAAACCACATTGGTTACTGCTGGCTCACCATTGCTGCGCCGAGGTAAATCACGAATCGCATAACGCACCTGACCTATGATTTCAGCACTTGAAAGATTTCGATTAAAACCTTGAGCTCCCGTTGCACAAAACGAGCAGTCCAGCGCACAACCTACCTGCGATGAAATACACAACGTTCCTCGATCAGACTCTGGAATAAACACAGTTTCGACCGCCTGTCCAAGGCCGCTCGAGAACAACCACTTGACACAACCATCCTTGGACTCATATTTAGCCTGTACCTTTGGTGAAGCAATCTCCGCCTCCTCTTTAAGCTGAGTACGCAGTGATTTTGAAAGATCAGTCATTTCGTCAAAATCATCAATATCGCGCTGATAAATCCATTGCATAATCTGTCGTGCGCGAAATGGTTTTTCCGATCTCGCAACAAGAAACTTCTCAAGATCGGTCTGTGATGATCCGAGCAGATTTATTTTTGTTGTAGTAGTAGTCATTTCTAATTCTAATTAACGAGTTCTTGGACAGACGCCGTCATCACCAAAGAAGTAATTGATTTCAACAGCCGCCGTCTCTGTTGCGTCTGATCCATGGCAAATATTCTCTTCGATACTCATAGCAAAGTCAGCACGAATAGTGCCTGAATCAGCATCGGCTGGATTTGTCGCACCCATAAGATCGCGGTGCTTTATAACTGCCTCATCACCACTCAGAACCGAAATCATGACAGGGCCAGAAGTCATGTAACTAACTAAATCATTGAAAAATGGACGTTCGCTATGAACGGCATAAAATCCTTCTGCCTGATCTTTGCTAAGGTGCAGCATACGTGCGGCGACAACTTCAAGGCCAGCCTTCTCAAATCGACCGTAAATCTCTCCGATCAAGTTTTTTTGTATACCGTCAGGCTTAATAATTGAGAGAGTTTGCTCAACTGCCATTTGATGCTCCCTTTATTTAATAAATATTAACTAAGTTATTTAAGTATTTGTTGATTGCTTGTTCGTAAATTCTTGTCTCAAAAAACTTTCAAACATTGAAGCTTTCACCGCAACCGCACTCACCAGAAATATTTGGATTGCGAAAACTGAAAGCCTCATTTAGGCCCTTTTTAACAAAATCGACTTCTGTGCCATCAATAAACTCCAATGCACCTGAATCAACGACTACGATAATGCCCTTATCTTTAAAGATAAGATCAGAATCATTAATTTTATCGGCATAGTTGATCACATAAGAATATCCAGAACAGCCTGTCTGAGTAACTCCCAGACGCAAACCGACACTATTGCCAGACTTATTAAGATAAGTGCGAATTCGATCTGCAGCCGAATTCGTTAGAGAAATTGCCATATAAGCCCTATTTTATTGTTAGATGATCGTTGATTGCCGCCTTAAGCGATCGAATCGTGTCTTCAAGCACTAGTATACGTCCGGTTTTCTCTATAGGTACAGCAAGATCCTGCATTATTGGACCTGTTTCAAATTGTTCAAGATCTTGAACATTGCGACCTTCAAATTGACGGCAAAATAGCTCTACTGCTGCGATAATATGAGGGCAACCCCAGGCGCGAAAGCGCAACTCGACTATCGAACTGTCAATAATCCCTGCCGAGAGTCGAATACGCATACCTTGATCCTCAAAATAAGCGGTCGGCCCACCTATCACATCGCCAACGTGTATTGGATTTGTAAAGCAGTCATGAACAACTGGATTGTAAGGACTGTCACTCATAATATCGGACCAGGTGATATACTGCGAAGCCTCTTTACTGCGCGACAATATAACGATACAGCCTTGTCAATTTCATCTGATGTTGTCATGCGACCTAAACTAAAGCGAATCGCGCTTTGCGCCTCAATATCGCTCCTACCTATAGCCCTTAGAACATAGGACGGCTCAAGGCTTTGAGAGTTACATGCTGAGCCCGTCGCAACACATAGAGGTTCGAGGGCTTTTAGTAAACTCTCGCCCTCTATATCTTCAACTCCAACATTTAAGATACCCGGATATCCATCTTTACTTGGGCCATTAATATGTAAACCATCAATACCTTGTAGGCCTTGCATTAGTTGTTTTTTTAGTGACGAGAGGTGTTTTAGGTCATCCGTCATTTTCCGCTGCGCCACTGATGCTGCCTTACCGAGCCCCGCAATCAAATCAACAGCCAAAGTACCCGGTCGCATACGATGCTGTTGATTACCACCGAACATAAGCGGCTCAATTAAAACATCTTCGGCAACATAAAGTGAGCCCGCACCCTTTGGCCCGTAAAATTTGTGCGCAGTCATTGAATACAAATCCACGGGCAGCGCCGCAAGGTCCACAGCAATCTTTCCAGTTGCCTGCGCACCATCAACATGAAACGTAATATCACGCTTGCGGCATATGGAACCGATTTTCTCAATATCTTGTATGGTGCCAATTTCATTATTGATGTGCATAATCGAAACAAGTTGTGTGTCATCTCGTAAAGCAGCTTCGAATAGATCAAGTGGAAGTTGGCCATCAAGATTTGGCGCAAGCCAAGTCACCTCAAAACCTTGCTTCTCGAGGAAAAGAAAAGCATCCACAACCGCTTTATGCTCTGTGCGCATGGTAATCAGATGCTTACCGCGATGCTCCCGTTGTTTAGCAGCACCTAAAATAGCTAAATTGTTCGACTCCGTCGCACCTGACGTCCAAATAAACCTCTCTGGATTCACGTTAAATAACTGCGCAAGCTCTATAGCAGCGTGATGCACAACCGCCAAACTCAAGCGGCCAGCAGCATGATTTGACGCTGGATTGAAGTAAGCTTCGCTTTGCACTTTTCGCATGTACTCAGCGACACTAGGATGAAGCGGCGTCGTTGCTGCATAATCAAGATAGATAAGATCAAGAATCATTAGCTAGATCCTTTCTTGCGGTCAATGGCAGTCAGAAATCCACGTAAAATATTGATCTCATTCTTGTCTGGACGGGCACGAATAAACATTCTTCGCAAGCGACGCATTAAAAAGCGCGGATTGTCTAAGTCAAGAAATTCGAGATCAATCATCGTTTGCTCAAGATGGTCATAAAAATGTTCCATTTCATCACCAGTTGCCGGTGACGCTTCGCTTTTAAATCCAGGGTTACCGCCAAGCGAACTAGCGACTCTAAGTTCATACGTTAATATTTGCACCGCCATTGCCAAATTGAGCGATCTGAAATTCTGATTCGTTGGTATTGTAAGTAGGGCGTGGCACAGATCCAGATCGTCATTATGCAGCCCAGTTTTTTCAGGCCCAAAAACAGCTGCAATTTTACCTTTTTTACTCTCCAGTATCATGCGTTCCGCGCAATCGCGCGGCTGCATGCTGGGCCAATTAATGGCTCGATCACGCGCACTCGCTCCCACAACGTAAACGCAATCGATCAAGGCTTTACTTAAAGTTGTTACAACACTCGCAGCATCCAGCACATCAGACGCTCCTGATGCGCGAGCCGTAGCGTCCTCATGTGGGAAGCATTTTGGATTAACTAGTATGAGATCATTCAGATCCATATTCTTCATAGCGCGTGCGACCGCCCCGATATTACCAGGGTGCGTTGTTCCGACGAGTACAATACGTATGCTCATTGTTATGACATCTCTGGGACAGGTAACTAAAAGTCCGGTATTCTAACGCTCTGGCTACCCCAGCTGACAATAAAGTCTTGAGGAATTGCCAAGTTCTTTGACATCGATGGAATCATTAAATGCACGCATTACTCAACGTAGCGGTGATGGCGGCGCGCCGCGCCGGCGCCGTATTAGGAAGAAACTTCAACAAACGTGAGAAACTTACTGTTGAGAATAAGAGTCATAATGATTTCGTCAGCTCGGCAGATCTCGCTGCTGAGAAAGCCATCATAGATGTAATTTATAAACACTATCCTGATCATGCTATTCATGCCGAAGAATCTGGCATCCAGGGCGAATCTGATCATATTTGGATTATCGACCCGCTTGATGGCACAACCAATTATCTACATGGCTTTCCTGTATTTGCTGTTTCTATTGGCCTCCAAATCAATGGGCGTCTAGAACATGCAGTTGTTTATGATCCAATGCGCGAAGAATTATTCACCGCATCACGTGGGCAAGGCGCACAGCTTGATGGACACAAAATTCGGGTTAGTGGTAACAAAGACCTCTACCGATCATTAATTGGAACTGGCATTCCGTTTCGTGATGCAGATGAAGATCTGGGCCCATATCTTGCGATGCTTAGCAAAATCGCAAAAAGCACGTCCGGTGTTCGTCGCCCGGGTGCGGCAGCTCTTGACTTATGTTATGTGGCTTGCGGCCGACTTGATGCGTTCTGGGAAACCGGCCTAGCTCCCTGGGATTTGGCGGCGGGCACGCTAATTATTCGTGAAGCAGGTGGCATAATCAGCGCTCTAGATGGTTCAGAAGATCATATAAAAAGCGGTCATGTGCTTGCCGGCACACCACGAATTTATCGCAGCCTTGCCAAGCTCTGTGCAAAAGAAATCAAGGCTCTTGTATAAATTACGGCAAGTCGTCGTGCAGCGATACATCCTTGATCGGTTCGATCAGATCTTGCGCAGTTACATTCAAAGCTAATGCAGTCGCACTTGCCATATAGATTGACGAGTAAGTTCCGACAATAATTCCAACTATTAGTGCAATTGAAAATGGGGCTATAGACTCACCGCCAAAATATAAAAGCGCAACCAGTACAAGTAGAGTAGTCAAGCCGGTAATAATAGTGCGAGCTAACATCTCGTTGATTGAAACATTCATCGATTCTTTAGCTGTCATGCCGCGCAAGGAAAAGAAATTCTCGCGAATTCGATCAAAGGCTACAACAGTATCATTTAATGAATAACCGATGACCGCAAGAACAGCTGCAACAACAGTGAGATCAAAAGGTAATCCAAAAATCGAAAAAAAGCCGACCGTTACAATTGCATCATGTGCCAGGGCAGCTACAGCGCCCGCTGAAAATTTCCACTGAAAACGAATCATCACATAAATGAAGATCAACATAAGTGCAATTACTAATGCCAATGCACCACTTTCCGCCAATTCACTGCCAACTTGTGGGCTAACAAACTCAACACGTCGTAGAACTGTGCTTTGATTACCTGCATACAGCACCTGCTGTAACCGAGCACGAATCTGATCGGCGGCACCTTCCTGCGGTGGCAATCGAACAAGCACTACCTCCTCAGCACCAAAAAGCTGCACCTGTGCATTCATATAACCAGCTCTTTCGAGATCACCACGAATCTTGACCAAATTTGCCGACTCTTCATAGCCGACTTCGAGCAAGACCCCCCCAGTGAAGTCAATGCCAAACTCAAGGCCTCTAGTAGAAAGCGATACAAGCGATACAATAACGAGAATTATAGATAACATCAGGGCAAACTTTCGACGCATAGAGCCAAGAAAATTAATACTGGTTTTTTCTTTAATTAGTCGCATAATTTAATGCCCTAAACCGGTACCGACGTTAATTTTCGTCCGCCAAAAATCAGATTAACTATAGCTCGAGTTCCGATAATCGATGTGAACATCGATGTAATAATGCCAAGCATTAAAGTAATCGCAAAACCCTTGATAGGGCCAGTGCCGAAACCAAATAATACGACCGCCGCAATCAGAGTCGTTATATTTGCATCCGCAATAGATGAAAAGGCTTTTTCATAACCTGAATGAATTGCCGCCTGAGGTGGTTGTCCAGCCGAGAGCTCTTCACGTATTCTTTCAAAAATTAGAACATTTGCATCAACCGCCATTCCCACCGTGAGGACAATGCCTGCGATACCTGGCAGTGTTAGAGATGCTTGCAACAAAGATAGCATCGCAACGATAAATATGAGATTGGAAAAAAGCGCTACATTAGCAATTAACCCAAAGGCTCGATAGTAAATAACCATAAAGAGAATGACGGCCAAGAATCCGATCTTAATAGCATTAAATCCACGATCGATATTGTCCTGCCCGAGGCTTGGACCAATTGTTCGTTCATCGATCTTAAAAACGGGAGCAGCTAGAGCACCGGCGCGTAGTAATAGTGCAAGATCACGGGCTTCACCTGGATTCAAACCAGTAATCTGAAAGCGACTTTTAAAGACGCCTTGAATCGTTGCGGTGCTAATAATCTCTTCTGTTTTAACATCTCGATACTCGAGTTCATCACCACGCCGAACAGCTTCTCTACGAGTTTCAATGAAGACAGTAGACATTGGTTTACCCAAATGCTCCATCGTCGTCTTCAACATATTCTCACCGCCAGCAGAATCTAAAGATATAGAAACGATTGGTCGACCCTCACTAAAGCCTGCTGATGCATCAATAATCTGATCGCCTGACGCAATTACCTTACGCCTCAAAACTTGTGCATTTTGGCCAGAGCGTCCTACATAGCGCCTTGAGCCTGGCTCAGTACCAGATTGGTCAACCATTCGAAATTCGAGCGTCGCAGTTGCCGTCAATATATTGTTGATTTCATTTGGATCCTGAACACCAGGCAGCTGCACGACGATTCGATCCACTCCTTGTCGCTGAACAAGCGGCTCAGCAACACCGAGCTGATTGACTCGATTACGCAATGTAGTGATATTTTGATCAACGGCGAAATCTTCACGAGCCTTGATCTGTATGTCACTCATGCGAACAGTGAGAGACTTTCCATCTGTGCTATCTGAAATAACAAGATCAGGATCGACACGCTTGATGATTTCCCTTGTTTCTTCGAGGTCTGCACTCGCATTTAAGCGTACACGAAGCACTTGATTGTTAAGCTCAACACGATGCAAACCCTCTGCCTCACGTAAACTATCGATTAAATTTTCCTGATAAATAACCATTCGCGTATCGATTGCAGATTTCATATCGACTTCAAGTAACACATAAACACCGCCGCGAAGGTCCAATCCAAGGCTCATGGGGCCCAATCCCGCTTCGCGTATCCAAGTTGGCAACTTAGGTGCCAGTGTTTGAGCTATATTGGCTGTCCGCTCGAAGCGAGCTTTTAGACCCTCACTAATCGGCGTCAAATCAGTGCCAGTATCGAATCGCAATACAACTCGCCCATCTTGCAAATAGGCAGCTTCTGGTTTCGTACCAATTTTCTTTACAGTCTCGACATATTCTTCTAGACGCGCTTCATCATATGCAACCGCATTCTTATCTGCGATCTGCACCGCTGGCACGCTGCCGTATATATTAGGCAACGCGAAAATGCAGCCCATGATCAGAATGACAAAGACTAGACTGTTTAACCAAGCAGGATATTTATTCACTTAGACTTCGTCGTACGTACCTTTTGGCACCACCATAGAGACACTGGACTTCTGGATTTTAATCTCAGTATTCTCATCAATATTAACGATGGCATAATGTTCGCTGACGCCTACTACCTTCCCAAGAATTCCACCAGCAGTCAGAACCTCATCGCCAACACTCAATCCAGACACAAGAGCCATATGGGCTTTTTGCTTTTTTTGTTGCGGACGAATCAGCAAGAAATAAAAAACGGCAAACATTAACACCATCATGATTATGAAGCTGCCTGAACCGCCCTGAGCCGATGCGCCTTGCGCGTAAGCACTTTGAATGAAGAAATTCATAATTTATTACTTCTATATTGAAGAACTTAAGAGATGTTCAAAAAATTAGCGCAATATTATGGCACAAGAAAACATATTGGGGGTGACAAAAGCGAAGGTAAATTCAAGCATAAAAAAACCTATCCACCGTATATCTTCCGTAAATCAGCAACAAACTCTGATAGCTTATCAGTCGAAATTGCATCGCGAATTGAATCCATAAGCCGCTGATAATAATGAAGGTTATGAATCGTCGCTAATCGTGGCCCGAGTATCTCTCCACATTTTTCAAGATGCCTAAGATAAGCCAACGAGTAGTTACTGCAAGTATAGCAGGCGCAGTTCTCGTCTGGTGGAGATGTATCTTTTTTAAATTTCGCTTGACGAATATTAATCTTGCCATTCGATGTGTAAAGCTGCCCATTGCGGGCATGGCGAGTTGGAATTACACAATCAAACATATCTATTCCGCGTAATACGCCCTCTGCAATATCAACTGGAGTACCAACACCCATTAAATAACGTGGTTTATTGACCGGCATTTTTGGCACCAACGAATCAAGTACAATATTTCGCTCGATTTCAGGTTCGCCAACAGCAAGGCCACCAACGGCGTAACCATCGAATCCAATGTCCTCTAAACCCTCCAAAGACTCATCACGCAGATCGTCGTATATCCCACCCTGAACAATACCAAACAATGCTTCTCCACGTTCCGGTTCACTCTCTTTCAATTCATCGAAACGTGCTCTACTTCGAGCTGCCCAGCGCAACGATAATTGCATCGATTCTCTTGATTCAATTTGTGTTGCCGGATACGACGTGCACTCATCAAAGATCATTGTGATATCCGCGTTGAGGTCATGTTGAACTTCCATCGACTTTTCAGGCGTGAGAAACACCTCATCTCCATTGACTGGCGATCGGAAGCGCACACCCTTCTCTGATAATTTTCTCATCGCAGCAAGAGAAAAAACTTGAAAACCGCCAGAGTCTGTAAGGATCGGTCGATGCCAGTTCATGAGTTCATGCAAGCCACCATGTGCACGAACTACATCGGCACCTGGGCGCAACATTAAGTGAAAGGTATTACCGAGGATTATCTGTGCACCGTCAGCCGATACTTCCTCTGGCGTTACACTTTTCACGGCACCATAAGTTCCGACAGGCATAAATACAGGTGTTTGAATTTCGCCACGGCGAAGTTTAAGCGTACCGCATCGCGCAGCACCACACTCTTCACTGATAATAAACTTCACGTACCCTCTTCCGGCGTCAAAAACATAGCATCACCGTAACTGAAGAACCGGTACTTCTCACGAACAGCGTGTCTATAAGCATCAAGAATTCGCTCTTTTCCTGAAAAGGCCGCAACTAACATCATTAATGATGATTGTGGCAAATGAAAATTAGTGATCATCGCGTCAACCGTACGAAATTTGTAGCCAGGCAAAATAAACATATCGGTTTCACCTTCAAACGGCTGTATTACTCCATCTGCTGAGGCACATTCCAATGCGCGTACAGACGTTGTACCAATTGCAATCACACGGCCACCCAATGACTTTGTTTTACGTACAGCATCGCAGCATGCTTCATTCACCTCTACCCGCTCACTATGCAATCGGTTTTCTTGGATATGCGCCTTACGCAAAGACTGGAACGTGCCGGCTCCAACATGCAATGTAAGCCAAGAATGACGAACACCTGCATCCCTTGTTTCCTCAAGCATAGCATCGTCGAAATGCAGTCCAGCAGTCGGAGCTGCGACAGCTCCAGGATCCTTCGCGTAAACAGTTTGATAGCGATCGTTATCCACGGCGTCTGCGACTCGATCAAGATATGGAGGTAAAGGCACTTCACCATGAACTTCAATAAACGGTAAAACATCGGTCGAAAATCTCAACTCAAAAAAGTTATCACTGCGTCCCAAAACATCAACTTCAACGTCATCCGCAAGTAATAATTTTCCGCCTGATTTAGGAGTCTTACTGGCCTTAACATGCGCGAGCACTGTGCGATTATCTTTCACACGTTCAATTAGTATTTCAACTCTACCGCCAGTTTCCTTGATCGCGAATAAACGCGCCTTAATAACACGCGTATCATTAAAAACGAGTAAATCATTTGGGTTAAGTAAATTTGGAAGCTCACTGAATTCTCGATCATTTATGCCATCATTGAGCACCAAAAAACGACTGGCACGACGATCCACTGCAGGATATTTGGCAATCAACTCAGCAGGAAGCACATAATTAAAATCTGAAATAAGCATGAGCATGCATAATATCAAAGCCAAGCGCGCCCTTCTTTGCTGAATCAGGTCAATATGTTATTGGCCGCTAGGAAAGTGAGAAATGATTGCAATATTTCATTACTATTATGTATCAAATTCCCCTAAGCTCAATTTGCTTGTAGCACTCAAGCGCAGCGGCGAATATACTATTCGAAGTTCGAGCCGGGCAACATCCGTCGAACGTACCCATCACAATGTGCCGGGGTGGCGGAACTGGTAGACGCGCCGGATTCAAAATCCGGTTTCTTCGGAAGTGGGGGTTCGATTCCCCCCCTCGGCACCATCTTATAATTAATGAAAAAAATGAATTATTGTCCAAAGTGCGGAAGCACTGTCAGCTATAAAACTCCCAAAGGCGATAACCACGAACGTGCGATTTGTGATGCCTGTGGAATGGTGCATTATCAAAACCCTTTGATCGTAGTCGGCTGCGTCGTCGAAAGTGAAGGTAAGATACTACTTTGCAAGCGATCAATCGAACCACGTTATGGCTTCTGGACCATTCCAGCTGGCTACATGGAACTAGGTGAAACCTTGGTTGATGGAGCTGCTCGAGAGACCTTTGAGGAGGCCTGCGCCAAAGTCGAGATCAGCCATCAATTTGCATCAGTTGATGTGCCTGACGCAGGACAAGTGCATATCTTCTTTTGTGGCAAACTTAAAGGGGGTTTCGGCGTTGGGGAGGAAAGCCTGGACACCCAGTTATTCAGCGAAGAAGAAATTCCTTGGGATGATATTGCTTTTCGTAGTGGCAGTTTTGCGCTCAAAAAATACTTCGAAGATCGAGGTGAAAATAATGGCGTTCATTTATATGAATTAAGACGCTCGAAGTCTTAGCCCTAATTAGCTATGGCTGTCTCTAAAATTTGCAAGCGACTGACTAAAGCTTCTGGCGGCAGGTAACCATTAACTATAGTGCCGTCTTCAAAAACGATGGCAGGCGTTCCAGTAAGGCCAACACTCTGTCCAAGCATATATTGTTCGGAGATCGCTGACATATCACAATTTTTTGAATCAAAACTACGGTCCAACTTGGCTGCCGTCAACGCGGCATTTCGATCCCCAGAACACCAAACATCTTCAGATGTATTCCATGAAGGTGAAGCAGGTCCATTTCTTGGATACAGTATGTAACGTATTTCTATCCCGGCAGCGAGATAATCATTGATCTGGCTATGTAGCTTGCGGCAATAAGTGCAGTCAATATCCGTAAATATTGTGACTCTATGTTTCACAACTTCAGGCGTAAATGATATGAACTGATCATCCTCAAATGACAATATCAAAGTCCGACGAGAATCTGTTCGTGTAATCTCGCTGAGGTTAACCTGACTATCTAAATCAATTAAATCGCCCTGTAGCAGATAGCGGCCATCCTTTGATACATAAGCAACCATCAGGCCTTTTTGTACTGTGTACCAACCATCTACTGGACTAGAATTAATGTGCTCTGGCTCAATCTCTTGGAACATTGAACTCATTTTAGCTCGAACATCTTCTAGAACAGAGTCGTCAACTGCAAATGAAGGCATGCCACTCATCGTGATAATAATCAGTGCAGAATAGAATATTTTCATGGCAAAACTCATTTAACACTGCTCCTTATTCAATAAAATTCTGAACTTAAGATCTATATTACATTGACCGGCATGATGAGCAAGATAAGACCGTCAAAGATAATTAAAGTACCAATATGATTTAACCCCTCGGATGATGCTCACCATGCAAGCTCTTCAAGCGCTCTCGCGCTACATGCGTATATATCTGCGTAGTTGACAGATCACTATGGCCTAACAACATCTGAACAACACGTAAATCAGCACCCCGATTCAAAAGATGTGTAGCGAAGGCATGGCGCAAGCTGTGAGGTGACATCTTTTGACGCACACCCGATTTTTCAGCATAACGCTTAATAATGTGCCAGAACGCCTGGCGAGTCATACATTCGCTGCGACGAGTCGGGAATAGATAATCAGTTTGTCGCTCAAGAAGAATCTCCATTCGCGGACCATCTATAAATTCCTTCAGCCAGCGTTGTGATTCTTCGCCAAGCGGAATTAAGCGTTCTTGGTCGCCCTTACCAATGATGCGAAGCACACCCTGATTGAAATTTATTTGCGATTGTTTGATGTTGATAAGCTCAGAAACTCTAAGCCCCGTCGCATATAGCAACTCAAGCATTGCGCGATCACGATGACCAAGAGGTTCGCCTATGTTTGGTGCATTCAACAATAAATCGACTTCTTCTTCAGTCAGGGTCTTTGGTAACGAACGGCCAATGAAGGGCATTTCAATATCGACAGTCGGGTCATCACTGCGCAATCCCTCACGCTGCATATAACGAAAAAATCGACGAAAACTAGAAAGCTGCCTAGCAGTTGATTTGGGTTTAGCGCCACTCTTAATGCGCTTGGCAATAAAGTCGAGCAAATCAGATTTCCTAGCACCATTAATGTTTTTGTCAGATTTAGCCAAGGATTGTGCCAATGACATAAGATCAGCGCGATAAGCTCTGAGAGTATTTTTCGATAACCCCTGTTCCATCCAAATGGCATCAAGAAATTGATCCACGAGCTCCTCTGAGCGAACAAAACCCAACGATTCAGATGTATTTTTTTTGATAATACTGCTCCATCCTACCTGTCCTCATTGTATGAGCTATTCACTGAGTCGACACTGTCGCCAACTAGGCTACCGTCCTGGTAGGATAAATCATCGCATATTCCGATGAGGTTTTTGATACGCTGCCAAACAATAGATTTATTGATGATCATAAGTATGAGAAAGGCCCTTAAAATGAAATGTGATGCCTGTTACAGAAACCATAAGGGGTTAATATAAGTGAGCTGGGTCACTTTTGTCGTGCAAACCCTTTGGGGGCTCTGGGCATGGCTCAGCTTCATACTTGCATGCGTATTTTCGCTAATAGTGACATTAATTGTCCCTAGGCTTCAGCGACGACAGCAATTGGTCACTCACGCTGCCAGAATAGTCTTTGTATTATCCGGCGTAAAGGTATCAGTCCATGGAATCGATAATTTACCATCAGATAGTTGTGTAGTGGTCGCAAATCATGCCAGCTATATTGATGGCATTCTACTGAAAGGTTATTTGCCAGCACGATTCGGATTCGTAGTAAAAGGCGAAATGCGAGATTTTCCAATAGCCCATTTCTTGTTACGTCGTTCAGGCTCAAAATTCGTTGAGCGTAAAGAGCAAATTGGCAGTAGCCGAGATGCCAGACAGCTTATTAAAGCTGCACAAGGCGGCGAGTCTCTTAGTTTTTTTCCAGAAGGCACATTTATTCTTGAGCCAGGCATTGGGCGTTTTCGCCCAGGAGCCTTCGTTGCCGCTTTAAAAGGCAAAATGCCAGTCGTTCCAATTGCCATTTCTGGAGCTCGTGAAATGCTACCTTCAGGGAAACTGCTGCCGCGACCTTCTGATCTCGTAATTGACATACTCCCAGCTATTGCACCAGGTGACGCCAGTTTCGAATCCTCCAAGAAATTGGCTGAAACCTCTCGACAACAAATTCTTGATGCTGTTAGCGAGCCTGATTTACTCGCCAATGAAAAATAGTACAAGTTATCCTTTTAATTAATATTGCGCTTCGCTATCGATTAGTTGAAAGTAGCGTACTTATATATTCATAAGAATCTTAAATTAACTGGGAAAAATCATAAATCTCTTAAGTGCAAAAGCCATCATAACGGGTGGCGCCTCAGGGCTCGGGCTCGCAACCGCCAAGCGTATCATCGCCGAAGGTGGCCAAGTCGTCCTCATGGACATCAATGAAGAATTGGGTATGGCACAAACTATCAAACTCGGTGATCGTGCAATATTTGTTCATACTGACGTTTCTGATGAGAATAATGTTAAAACTTCTATCCAATTAGCCAACAAATTCATGGGTGGCATTACTCTAGCAGTAAACTGTGCCGGCATCGCAACAGCAGGTCGAACGCTCGGCCGCAACGGTCCATGGCCGAGCGATAGCTTTAACCGCGTAATACAGATTAATTTAGTTGGTAGCTACAATGTTACAAAAGAGTCTGCGGCAATTATGCAGCTGAATGAACCAAATAATGAAGGTGAACGAGGAGTAATCATCTGCACTGCATCAATTGCTGCATTCGAAGGTCAGATCGGTCAGGCTGCATATTCAGCATCAAAAGGTGGAGTTGTAGGCATGATGTTGCCGCTAGCGCGCGAATTCGCTCAATTCGGCATTCGAGTAAACGCGATCGCTCCTGGTATTTTCATGACCCCAATGATGGCTGGTATGCCAGAGGATGTTCAGGAATCACTCGGCAATCAAATCCCCTTTCCACCAAGATTAGGTCGACCAGAAGAATATTCAGATACGGTAGCGTTTATTTATGGCAATGCAGTCGTCAACGGCGAGACTATTCGTATTGATGGCGCAATCCGCATGCAACCAAAGTAAATATGATTACATGTTCGAATAGTTAGGTCCGCCACCACCTTCAGGAACAGTCCAGACGATATTCTGCTGAGGATCTTTAATATCGCAAGTTTTACAGTGAACACAATTCACTGCGTTGATCTGAAATTTCTTCTTACCATTCTCTTCGACAATTTCATAAACACCGGCCGGACAGTAAAGCTGAGCTGGTTCTCCGAACTTCGGGAGGTTATAAAGCAACGGTATTGAATCATCTTTGAGCCTTAAATGTGACGGTTGATCTTCTTCATGATTGGTACTAGATAAGAATACTGACGAAAGACGATCAAATGTGAACTTGCCGTCAGGCTTAGGATATTCGATTACTTTCGCCTCAGATAATTTCATCAACGATTTATGATCTGGCTTTTTATTACGCCATGTAAAAGGAAGCTTGCCAAAAAAAATATTTTGGTCAATAAAAGCGAAAGCTGCACCCCAAAACGTGCCCAACTTATGCAGGCCCGGGCCAAAATTTCTACCTTTATGTAGCTCTTTATACGCCCAAGAATTTTTTACACTTTCTTCAAAATCTGATAATTCTGCAGCTGCAGCATCACCAGTAATCAGTGCTTTTTGTATGCTTTCAGCAGCCAGCATTCCGGTCTTAATTGCAGTATGTGCGCCCTTAATCTTGACATTATTAAGGAAGCCTGCGGCGCAACCAATCAACATACCACCTGGAAAAGTCAGCCTCGGAAGTGACTGAACTCCTCCCTTATTGACTGCTCGTGCACCATACGCAATCCGCTTGCCTCCTTCGAGGTATCGTCTAATTTTTGGATGCTTCTTCCAGCGCTGGAATTCTTCGAACGGCGATAGATACGGATTTTTATAATTTAACGCAATGATAAATCCAGCAAAAACCTCATTATTAGCAGCATGGTAAAGAAATCCACCACCCTCAGTACGAGTATCCAGTGGCCAACCTACCGTATGAACAACCAGGCCTTCTTCATGCAGATTTGGATCAACCTCCCAAACTTCTTTGATCCCGATGCCATAATGTTGAGGGTCCGCACTTTTTCGCAGATCAAATTTATCCATTATCTGCTCACTTAGATTGCCACGTACACCTTCTGCGAAAATGACATATTTACCCAACAATTCGTAGCCAGCCTGGAATGATGGTTTCTGCACACCATTCTTTCCTAAACCTACATCATTTGTGGCTACGCCAGTTACGCGGCCACCTTTATCGTAAAGGACCTCCGCAGCTGCAAAGCCCGGAAAGACATTAACACCCATATCTTCTGCCTGTTTGCCCATCCACTGGCAGAGCTGGCCGAGACTGATTATATAATTACCATGGTTGTGCATCGGTTTTGGTAGAAATAATCCAGGAACAGGCATCGCACCTTTTTCACTCGTGAGATAATGCACTCGATCACCTATGACGGCTGTTTTTACCGGTGCGCCTCTCTCCTGCCAATCAGGAAAAAGCTCATTGAGCCCAGTCGGTTCAAATACATTGCCAGAGAGAATATGTGCGCCAATTTCGGAGCCCTTCTCCACTACAACAACTGATAGGCTATCGTCCAACTGCATTAATCTACATGCCGCAGACAAGCCTGCTGGCCCGCCGCCGACAATTACGACGTCAAATTCCATTGATTCGCGTTCGATTATTTCAGACATTGGCGTTGCTTCCCCATATGATTCGAATGGATTGTAACAGTGCTTGTGGCAGCTATATTTTGAGCGATGTAATCTTGCTAGGTCAAAACAATGTCAAAAATACAAATTAAAGAATAAATTGAATATTCGTCAAGCATACAAAGATAGCCTTGCCCGTGAGGGATATGTCCGCGATCCTGCTCAAATCGAGCTTATCGGCCATCTCGAAATTCTGCAGCGACGCTTAGAGTCTCACAAACCACAAAGAAATAAACTGTTTCGCTTACTCTCCTGTCATAGTCGAACAAATCAATATGGCATCAATGGGCTCTATATCTGGGGCGGCGTCGGGCGCGGCAAGACCTTCTTGATGGACTTATTTTTTGACAGTCTAAATATTAAACAAAAGAAACGCATTCATTTTCATCGCATGATGCATGATATTCATGAACGCCTACGCATTATTGGCGATATCAAAGATCCCTTAGATTGTGTCGCTAAAGACATTGCCAAGGAAACCAGGGTGTTGTGCTTTGATGAGTTCTTTGTCAGTGATATCGCAGATGCCATGATCTTGGGGCGACTCCTCGACGGTCTTTTCAGTCGCGGAGTAACTCTTGTGGCTACCTCGAATTCCAAGCCGAATGATCTGTATAAAGATGGCCTTCAAAGAGATCGCTTTATACCAGCAATTTCACAATTAAATCTTTACACAAGTGTAATTGAACTGGAAAGCGACATAGACTATCGACTGCGCCTTCTGCGACAGGCAGGCGCTTATTTGACGCCTAATAACAAATCGGCACATCAGAAACTGCGCTTCTATTTTGACGAATCGGCTACCAGCGAAATTCGCGAAAACCATAGCCTCATGATCAATGGTCGCCAAATATCGGCGCTTCATTGCGCAAAAAGTATTGTATGGTTCGACTTTTTCGACTTATGCGATGGTCCTCGAAACCAGTCAGACTATATAGAAATTGCTCGCTGGTATTCGAGCGTTATCATTTCGGACGTGCCTCAATTTGAAGCGATACATGACGATCAAGTCCGTCGCTTTATAGCGCTAGTTGATGAATTCTATGATCGCCGCGTAAAGCTCATCATTTCGTCGGCCGTAGCTGCCAAAAACTTGTATGGCGGCAAACGTCTTACATTTGAATTTGAGCGTACCATTAGCAGATTAATTGAGATGCAATCTACGGAGTATCTCGCCCTGCCGCATCTCGCGTGATAAATTCTGCGTATGGAAAATGAATTACGCCTAGAAGATTTCTTGCCTTATCGATTGGCTGTATTATCCAATACTGTTAGTACGACTGTCGCTAGGGCCTATGATAAAAGATTCAATGTCTCAATTCCGGAGTGGCGTGTAATTGCTGTGCTCGGAAGATTTCCGGGCCTATCTGCGGTTGAGGTCGCTGAACGAACGTTAATGGATAAGGTGGCGGTAAGTCGAGCCGTGACCAAGCTTATAAAAAATGGTCGTATTGATCGAGATTTTGCGGATACTGATAAGCGCCGTTCTATTTTGAACCTCTCAGAAAATGGCAAACAATTGCATGACGAAATTGCGCAACTCGCACTTGAATTCGAACAAGACTTACTTCAAGGATTTAGCACAGAAGAAATAGAAAATCTGAATAGCACCATGGAAAAATTACTAGTACGCGCAAGCTTAATTGGATCCAGTTAATTCCAGCTGATAAGTCGCTTACTTTGGACTTCACATATTTTGATCCATGATATTCGCAAAGATTTTCATAATAGTTAATCACTTCAATGACGTGCCTTAATGAAAAAATATTACGTAATTAAGTTGATTTTGCTACGCTCATATTCGCAGCGCGCATGCGCAATCTTAATAAAAACATAAGTGCGACCCGTGATCAGGGTCATCAATACTGGAGCAGAAATGGTTGGCAAACTCGTTTTGTGTCGTCATGGTGAAAGTGACTGGAATCTAAAGAACCTTTTCACTGGCTGGACTGACGTCGATCTCACGGAAAAGGGAAATCAGGAAGCTATAGATGCTGGACATCTTTTAAGAGAGCTTGGTTTCGAATTCGATGTTGCCTATACCTCGGTACTTAAACGAGCTATTCGCACTCTATGGCATATTCAAGATCAGATGGACCTTATGTGGATGCCCATTATTCGGGATTGGCGCTTAAATGAACGTCATTACGGTGCACTCCAAGGACTAAATAAGGCTGAGACGGCAGCAAAGTATGGCGATGATCAGGTGCATATTTGGCGTCGCAGTTACGACACTCCACCGCCAGATCTTGATGCCGATGATAAGCGCCATCCAGCGCATGATTCTCGTTATGCAGGAATTGAAAATCTTCCGGCAGCAGAATCACTAGCCACAACCCTGGACAGAGTTAAGCCCTGCTGGAACGATCTCATCGCGCCGAATCTTCTTGCGGGCAAGAATGTTCTCGTTGCAGCTCATGGCAATAGTCTACGAGCATTGGTTAAAATGCTAGATCGTATTTCTGATGAAGAAATTACCGGATTTAATATTCCAACAGGTATTCCTCTGGCCTATGAGCTGGATGACCAATTACAGCCTACTTCCAGAAAGTTCCTTGGTGATAGCGATGCGATCGCAAAAGCTGCAGCAGCTGTAGCTGCTCAAGGAAAATCTGGTTAAACATCAAAAATAGATTTAGTTTTGGGTGCCCGGTTTAGAGCGCGGCTTTCTTTTATCTGGATCAACAACACGCATCAAACCCTCTTGTGCTGTTGATGCAATTAAGCGGCCGTCTTGACTAAAAATCTGCCCTCGAGCTAAGCCGCGCGCGCCTGATGATGCTGGGCTATCCATTGCATACAGCAGCCACTCGTCCATTTTAGCCTCACTGTGAAACCAAAGTGCATGATCAAGGCTTGCCATGATGACGCTACCACGCATAAAAGGCAGTCCATGAGGCAAAATCGCAGTTCTAAGAAGCTCGAAGTCAGACGCATAAGTCAGCAAATTTTGATGCAAGACTGGATTGTCAGGAAGTGAATCGACTGCGCGAATCCAAACATGCTTTTTTGGTGGTAATTTTTCGGGTGCTTCGAAATTAAGTGGCTCTACATGACGAAACTCAAAAGGTCGCTTATCCGTTAAGAGTCGCCGCATTTTCGACGGAATGAATTCAAGCATATCTTTTGCAACTTCTGTGAGCTCTTTTAAGCCGTCTGGACCTGGAACGTCTGGCATTTCTGCTTGATGCAAAAGACCTTCTTCTGGAGTCTGAAACGATGCCGCCAAATTCAGTATGGGCCTGCCATGCTGAATGGCGACCACACGGCGATTTGAAAAGCTACCACCATCGCGTGAACGATCAACCTCATAAATAATGGGTGAATTAACATCACCACGACGCAGAAAATATCCATGTAAAGAATGCGCTACACGACCCTCTACCGTATTTTGCGCCGCGGACAATGCTTGGCCAACTACCTGTCCACCAAATACCTGCGGACTGCCAATGTCACGGCTATCGCCACGAAAAATATTTTCTTCAATGCGTTCGAGACGTAGAAGCCCAATGAGATCTTTTAGTACTGGATGCATATAGATCAGCTGCCTGTTCGATCAATTCCAATATTCATGGTTTTAACGACAAAATATGGAAATACCATACCTGAATAATGTGCTTACAGCTTCTTCATCGACACCGCTGCCAGTATTGAATATCAACACATTCAGGTCTCAAGACCATAGTAAAGATCGCGTATCAAAGCTAATTATAGTGCTTGCCCACTATTTGTCTCCTTCACTTAGTCGAAAAATGTAGTATCCTCAGTATCAGTGCAATTCCATTTTTTGGGGGAAAAACATGAAATTGGCGAAATCTAGCCTAGGTAAACTCGGACGCAATCTTTCAATTGCGCTCGCTTTAATTGCAACTTCGAGTGCAGGAACTAGCGTACTTGCTCAAGACGACGAACCAGCAATGATTGACGAAATAATCGTACAGTCTCAACGTCGAGACCAAAGCCTATCAGATGTTCCGTTATCCGTAACACTGGTATCCGGTGCTGAAATCGAAGCATCAGGTATAAAAGATATGTTTGACATGCGACAGAATGTACCTGGTTTGATCGTTGCTCAAAGCCAAACAACCACTTCTTCCAATTTCTCTATTCGAGGTATAGGCAGTACCTCCAACAACTTCGGCGTTGAATCCTCTGTAGGTCTATATGTCGATGGTGTTTACCGATCTCGACAAGGTTCGTTGATTAATGAATTGATTGATGTTGAGGCTGTTGAAGTTTTGCGTGGCCCTCAAGGAACATTATTTGGTAAAAATACAGCTGCCGGTGCAATCCTGCTTCGAACCGTAGCGCCAGAAGCTGGCAATGCAAATGCTTTCATCAATGTAGAGACTGGCAACTATGGACTTAGTCGAATTTCGGCAGCGACCAATATCGACCTGAAGGAAAATTTAACCTTCCGCGGTACTCTATTTTCATCGCAGAGAGATGGATATATCAGTGATTTAGCTCTGGGCGAGAACTTGTACAACGATCGAGACCGTCACGGGATACGTATGCAATTGGGCGTAAACGACCCCAGCGATGATTTCAATATGCGAGTCATCGTCGATTACTCAGAAATTGATGAGGCATGCTGCGGTGTGGTCTCGCGCATTGATGGTTTATTCTCACAGGCTAGTGTGCCTAAATTCCCTACTCTGGTGCCAGGATCTGACTCAGCAATAATTGCCTTGGGTGGCAGGGTCCAGCAAAGCTTCCCTTATCCTCAGGCTATTTTAAATGGTGCTTTCGGAGCAGGAGCGGCAAATATTAAGAACATTCCATTTGAAGATTACAGCACGACACAAAATTATCTTCCACAATCAACAAATAAGGATCGCGGCATATCATTTGAGATAAACAAATCAATAGATGATTTTATGTTTTCGTCAGTAACTGCGTTACGCAATTATGACACCTATGACCGCATCGACGCCGACTTCACCAATGTCGACATATTAGAGCGTATAAACAATGCTGAACAGGATTCGATTTCGCAAGAATTTCGCCTGTCTGGCAACATCGGTGACAAAGGAAGTTTCTTCCAGGCCGGCTTGTACCTCTTTTCGCAAGACATTCATAACTTGACGCACACCAATGGTGGCACACGAATGAATGACTATGTGCTTGCCCTCCAACCTGACGTAGTGTCCTTGCTTACTGGTGTAGGTCAAGTCGTGGCAGGTGCCGGCGGAGCGTTGCCAGCCGTTGCAACGCCGTTCCCGGCAGGCTTCTATGTGACAGAGGACATGGCGCAAGAACACAATAGTTGGGCTGCTTTTGGTCAAACTGATTTAGTTCTCTCTGACAGAGTTACATTGACTCTGGGTGCACGCTATACGAATGAAAAGAAAACAATTGCTGGTGCGTTTACACAGACGGCATCTGGGCCGCCGATTGACATTACAGCAATGGGCACAAATCTGGCTTACATAAACCCAGCCAGCCCTGCTTACGGCCTAGGAACACTTAATCCTGCGGTTTTTCTGCCTATCTTGGCACCAAACGATGGCTGGGGTGGGTACTTGTTTGACGTACTCGCACCTCGCCCTAATCTCAATGCAAAACTAGATGACAGCCAAGTCACAGGAACGGCCAAGCTGGCTTTCCAAGCCAATGATAACGTCATGCTCTACGGCTCCTACGCAACCGGATTCAAGGCTGGTGGCACTAACACAGACCGCATCAACCCTGCGTTAAGCCCAATTTTCAAACCGGAGACGTCAGCGTCCTTTGAGGCTGGTCTCAAGGGTAATTGGGATCGTTTCCGTATCGGTCTATCTGTTTATAAAACTAACTTTGATGACTTCCAGGCTAACTCATTCACAGGCACAGGCTTCAACCTTCAGAATGCAGGTAAAATCGAAACTGAAGGTTGGGAGCTTGAATACTCGCTACAGCCATTCGAGAACACGAATATTAGCGGCTTTTTCGCAAATAACACTGGTAACTACAAGAGCTTTATTGGCGGCACCTGCCAGGATGCGTTCGTTTTCCACACAGGAACAGCAGATCCGGGTGGTGCTGGTAACGTTGATGCCGAGGTTTGCGATCGATCTGGCGGCGTTATTAGTGCCAACCCTGAAAATCGCTCCTTTGTTTCAGTAACTCAGACCTATCCGGTAAGCATTGGAAGCCTTTTTCTTCGCGCAGAGTATTCCTATGCATCTGAATTCTTCACAGACGGTGATCTTGATCCAAACACACTGCAGGGCGGTACAGAACTGGTTAACATTAGAATGGGTATAGACATTGACAGCTGGGACTCAAGAATCACGCTTTGGGGTCGAAACATCATGGACGAGCGTACATTTTATGGCTCGTTTGATCAGCCGCTGGGTGCTGGTCGTATGAATTCCTACCCGATTGAGCCTCGCACCTATGGGCTTTCTCTTACTAAAAACTGGAACTAACGGCCCACTATCTAGCTCATCCTGAGACAAAAAGGCCCTGTCGGAAACAACCGACAGGGCCTTTTATTTGCAACCTATACTCAGTAAATAACTTATTAATTGTACCGCCGAAGTCTTAAGAAAAATCACAAAAGTTCAAATTACACAGATAATAAAAACAAAAACACGATACAGTATTTTCGCAATAAACTGACTGCGGTGATTTAGTCCTCCCTATCGTTGAAAAAATACATGCTAAGAGTTTCGGCAACGCAAACCGGTTTCTTCTGATTCTCGACTTCGATGTGAACCTCAGAGGTTAAAACCAATGCACCAGCACGCTGCCGAGCCTGCAGTATGCTCGCGCGAGCGCGTAAGCGAGAACCAACGTTAATCGGCGCGTAAAAGCGAACCTTATTTAGACCAAAATTGACGGCACGTGCCAGATTCTCTACGTATATAAATTTATTGGTTAGCATAGGAATAAGGGAAATCGTCAGATAACCATGAAGGATTGTTTTACCGTCGGGCATTTCTCTTGCCGCTCGTTCGGTATCGACATGAATCCATTGATGATCAGCGGTGGCTTCGGCGAATTGGTCAATATGATGCTGATCGATAACACTCCAATCAGACAGACCAATTTCCTCGCCTATGAGTTTCCTTGCATCATCGATGGACTTTATGGTGCGCAAATTAAATCATCCTTTTATTATGATTCATATCAGAGCGATAAAGCATTAGAACAGCGTTCGCAATTTACCCACCCAGAGTCACCGTCAACATAGTGTTCTTTTTTCCATATCGGCAAATGAATCTTAATTGCATCAATGATGAAGCGACATGCCTTAAACGCTTCGTCGCGATGAGGCGAAGACACACCTACCCAAACTGCACAATCCCCAATCTCTAGTAGGCCAGATCGATGCACACAACTAGCTTCAAGAAATGGAAATTTCTGCAAGGCTTCAGCGATAACCTTCTCGCCCTCCAAGGCAGCCAGCGGCTCATATACTTCATATTCCAGCTGCCTTACTGTTCGCCCTTCATTTTGATTGCGCGCCCAACCTTCGAAAATACAAACTCCACCCGATTTAGGGTTCTTGATTCCCTTGCGAAGTTGTTCGACATCAATCCTTTCATTCGAAACTTCGAACATGTCAGCCCCCCGCAACCGGCGGGAATAGCAGGACCGTATCACCGTCACTAACAGCTGAAGACCAATCAGCCATTTCATCGTTTATCGCTACCTTACAGTGTCCTGTCGGCTCAATTGATCCATGCCGATTTTGAGTTAATTCAAAAACATCCAAAGCTGTCCTTGCATCAAGCTCTAAAGTCTCCTCATTCAACCCAGCATGCTCACGAAATATCGCAAAATAACGAACAGTAATTTTCTTCATTAGGAAGCCCTCAAAACGCTGTCTTGCAGTTCATGTGGCGTATTTATGTTATCGAGCGCACGCGGATCAGGCTGCTCAAGCAAACGAGTTGCCGATCGAATTAAAATTTTGCGTGGGCAATTAACACCATCATCGACGAACTTTCTAACAACGTCGATACAGCTCGAATGGTAAACAGCGCATAAGGGCTCCGGAAGACTATCAAAACTACTCATGTACGCCGTAAACAATTGTTCACCGTCCCTATGAGCTAGCAAATGCTGAACCGTTTTCGTCGTGATGTTTGGAAGGTCGCAAGCGACAATCAACCAGTCGACGTCCGGATGTTCATCAAAAGCAGAAAGAATTCCAGCTACAGGTCCAATACCATTGTAGCGATCAATGATCTGCTCAAACTGAGAGCGCTCGCTGTCTCCAACTTGATCAGATCGACTCGATACAAAGCTTCTATCGACGCATTCAGCTATCACACCCATAATGAAAGCGAGCTGGGATTGGCCGCCACGATTTATGAGCGCTTTATCCGTCCCCATACGACGGCTCTTACCGCCAGAAAGTATTAGGCCGTATATGGGTCTATTTATCACGATCAAAATCCCGTTTTCCACCCACTTTGGAGATGAGTTTTGTTTCACGAATGACGATATCATGCGATAGAGCCTTCAACATATCGTACATCGTTAGTGCAGCAACGCTGGCGCCTGTGAGAGCCTCCATTTCAACACCTGTCTTATGAGTGATCTTACAGCGACAAATAATAATCGCGTTCTTGCCCTCGACTTCAATCATAATTTTACAGCTATCCAGCCCCAGTGGATGACAGAACGGAATCAACTCATGTGTCTTCTTTGCCGCCATTACACCAGCAATAATAGCTGTAGAGAAAACAGGGCCTTTCTTAGTTGTAATCTCATCGCCAGAGATTTGAGCCAAAACGTTGTCTGGCAAAACAACGATAGACTGAGCATGTGCCTCACGCTCACTGATTAACTTTCTACTAATGTCGACCATTGTCGGCCTGTTCTTACTATCAATATGATTCAATTTACTCACATCACCCACCCATTCTGTACATTTCAACTTTACGCAACACATGATGTTCGGCCACTTCCGGCCGCCTCAACTCACTGTAACGATCGGCACGCTGTAACCATATTCTCGAGAGAATATCGCGTAACTCATCATCGTCTGCCCCATTCCTCAACGACTCACGAAGATCTGTTCCCTGATTTGCAAATAGACAGGTATACAACATGCCATCTGCTGATAAGCGAGCTCGACTGCAATCACCACAAAAGGGTTCTGTAACAGATGATATAAATCCTATCTCCCCACTACCATCAACATATTCATAGCGACGTGCTACTTCGCCGGTGTAGTTCTGATCAATGGGCTGCAAGGCCCACCGTTTTTGGATGCTTTCAAGTAAAACATGAGACGGTACCACTTGATTCATTTGCCAACCGTTTCGATTACCAACGTCCATAAACTCAATCAAACGAACAATAGTTCCAGTGCCACGAAAATATTCAAGAAGATCGAGTATCGTATGGTCATTTACAGCTTTTTGTACGACGACGTTAATTTTAATAGGGCCAAGACCAATATTTTCTGCCGCCTTGATACCTGCAAGAACTTTCTCTAAATCGCCTTTTCCACCACTCATCTTGCGAAAGATGTTCTTATCGATACTATCAAGGCTCACTGTAACCCTATGAAGTCCTGCCGCAGCCAGTTTCTCCGCATATGATGAGAGCAGAATACCGTTTGTTGTTAATGCTAGATCGTCAACACCTGACAACTTCACAATTCGTTCAATCAAATCACAAATGTTCTTATCGAGCAGGGGTTCCCCACCAGTCAGACGTATCTTGCTAACCCCCAAACTACACGCGCTAGTAGCAACTCTTATTATCTCATCATAGGTCAGTCGTTGATGTCGCTTCAAGAATTCATAATCAGCATGAAACTTTGCCTCAGGCATGCAATAAGGGCAACGAAAATTGCACTGATCAAGCAATGAGATGCGAAGGTCGTGTAAAGGTCTTCCCATAGCATCAGCAATGGGCCGACTGACCGACCTTTTTTCAGTATCTAAGTATGAGGACATTTTGGTATTGTGCATTAAGAGCTTAAAGTAACCTATAGATACAGACGAAAATTCTTCGGTTTGCTAAGCTCTTACTCCATCTGTTCAATGCTAGGCTTTTCACATGAATGTAACCTTTACCACTGCTGAAAACGAATTTCGCTCCGAGGTCCGCAAATATTTCGAAGAGGAATTCCCACAAGACGTGTTAGAAAAGCAGAGAAAAGCCATCCCTTTGACCCGCGATGACACAGTTCGCTGGCACAAACATATATATCGAAAAGGTTGGGCTGCTCCAAATTGGCCAGTAGAATATGGCGGTACGGGTTGGTCATCAGTGCAAAAGTACATATTTTATGATGAGCAGGCCCGTGCTTCGGCGCCAGCATTTTTGCCATTCGGAGTATCGATGGTCGGCCCTATCGTTTATACGTTCGGTAATGATGAACAAAAAAAGCGTTTCTTACCCGATATCTTGGAGTTCAACACATGGTGGTGTCAGGGTTACTCAGAACCTGGTGCGGGGTCTGATTTAGCTTCTCTCAAATTACGTGCAGACTTGAAAGGTGATCATTATGTTTTAAATGGCACCAAGACTTGGACAACATTAGGTCAATATGCAGATTGGATATTTTGCCTGGTTCGCACAAGCTCTGATGTTGCGCGACGCCAAGAAGGCATTAGCTTTGTACTCGTTGACATGAATCAGCCAGGTGTTTCAGTAAAGCCAATCGTGCTCCTCGATGGTGAACATGAAGTTAACGAAATCCATTTTGATAATGCACATGTTCCAATCAAAAACCTCGTTGGAGAGGAAGGGCAAGGCTGGACCTATGGCAAGGTATTGCTACAACATGAGAGAACTGCGATTACTGATTTTGCAAGCTCAAAATATATGCTTAAAAATCTGCGCAATCTTTGTGCTAAATCAATCAAATCCGCCGAACCACTATCTAAAGATCAAAATTTCATGCGGAAAGTCGCTGCAGCCGAAGTTGAACTGAAGGCCCTTGAATATACAGAATTGCGAACATTGGCATCGGTTGCCTCTAATAAAGCGCCTGGGCCAGAATCTTCTATTCTGAAAATTGTAGGAACTGAGCTCCGTCAACGCATTGATTCTCTCTATCTTGAAGCCTCTGGGTATTATGCTTTGCCGTATGTTCGAGACCAATATGATTTGAGTTATTCCGAAAAGAACCGAGTCGGCGAAGGCTCTGAAACCAATGCTTCATTGGTTTACTTTAATAATCGGAAGGTATCAATTTATGGCGGCTCAAACGAAATTCAGAAAAATATCATCGCTAAACATGTGCTTGGTCTTTAAGAGGTATAGAAATGGATTTCTCACTTAATGAAGTACAGACGATGCTGGCTGACAGTATTGAGAAATTTATCGCAAATGAATACGATTTTGATACGCGCCAAAAACACTCTGAGAGCAATTTAGGATACAGCGAAGAAGTCTGGAAAAAATTCGCTGAATTAGGCTGGACAGCCGTGCCGTATAGCGAAGAAGATGGTGGTTTCGATGGTGGCCCCGTTGACATGATGGTCATCATGGAACGTCTAGGACGAGGCCTGATTGTAGAACCTTATCTAGCTAATATTGTCTTGGCTGGAGGCGCTCTACGACGCGCTGGTAATAGTGCTCAAAAATCCGAGTGGTTACACCCCATTATCAATGGAGAATTGCAGGCAACGCTCGCCTTTACAGAACCTCAAGCTCGTTACGATATTGCAAATATACTGACTACTGCAGTTCGTGATGACGAGTCTTTCATTATTAATGGGTCTAAAGGATATGTATTAAATGGGGGTAACTCAAAGCTTCTAATTGTTCCAGCGCGTACAGCTGGAAACCAAAAAGATCAACATGGAATTACCTTGTTTGGAATCAATTCAGATACAGAAGGTGTTTCGATTCAAGGTTATGAAACCATTGATGGGCAATGCGCAGCAGAAATTCAGCTCACGAATGTATCGCTTACCGCAGCAAACGTTATTGGGGAAGTTGACGGAGGCTTCGAAACACTGCAGTTAGTAATTGCCGATGCGACTTTTGCTATTTCTGCGGAGGCCGTTGGCATTATGAATGTGCTAACAGAAAAGACCATTGAATACACAAAAAATCGAACTCAGTTCGGTGTCCCTATAAGCAGCTTTCAGGCTTTGCAACATCGTATGGTCGAAATGTACACAGCCTGTGAACAGAGTCGTTCAATAATGATGTGGGCCGCGATGGCAGTTACTGAGAACGGTGAAATATCAGCTCATGCGATTCATTCATTAAAATATCAAATCTGTATAGCGGGCACTCGCGTTGGCGAAGAAGCGGTACAAATATACGGTGGCATGGGAGTGACATGGGAAATGGATGTCGCTCATTACTTCAAGCGCCTGACTACAATCAATCTAATGTTCGGCAATGCCGATTGGCACCTTGACCGATTAGCAAACTTGTCTGACCCATAATTCTATCTATATTTTACTCTGCTGTTGCATCGCCTGTTTCTCAAGTTTCGCCCAGGAATCACGCAGCGTTACAATACGATTGATTACACAGGTATTGGCAGAATGCTCTTTATTATCGATGCAGAAATAACCAAGACGCTCAAACTGCACCGCAGTTTCTGGCTTGAGCTTAACGAGTGACGGCTCTAGTTTTGCGCTGACTATTTCCAGAGATCTTGTATTCAGCACAGCACGAAAATCTTCTGCTAAATTTGGATTCACCTCAGTGAATAAACGGTCATAAAGTCTCACAGTAGCATCAACTGCATGCCTACAAGACACCCAATGAATTGTTCCTTTAACTTTCCGGTCACTACTCCCCGTTCCACTCCGAGTGTCCAGATCGTAGCTACAATGAAGCTCAACTACCTCGCCAACATCATTCTTAATAACATCGTCACAACGAATAATATAACCAAAACGTAATCGTACTTCACCGCCAGGCTTCAGTCGGAAGAATTTTCGAGGAGCATCTTCCATGAAGTCATCCCGCTCAATCCATAAATTTTTCGAAAACGGAATTTCGCGAGTGCCCATTTCTGGGCAGTTTGGATGGTTCATAGCTTCCATCATCTCAACTTTATCGTCTGGATAGTTAGTCAGAACAACTTTCAGCGGCCGTAGCACCGCCATACGTCGCTCTGATTCGTCACCGAGACTCTCGCGCACACAATTTTCGAGTACACCCATTTCAATCAGCTTATTTTTCTTGGTTACTCCAGCACGTTTGACAAAATCTCGCAGTGCTATAGCCGGGTAACCACGGCGACGCATACCTGCGATTGTTGGCATGCGTGGGTCATCCCATCCCTCAACAATGCCTTCCTCAACCAATGCGTTCAACTTACGTTTACTGGTAATAGCATAGGCTAAATTCAAGCGCGAAAATTCTATCTGTCGAGGAAGATGAGGCGGCTTCAATTGATCCAAAAACCAATTGTAAAGTGGACGGTGATCTTCAAACTCCAAAGTACACAATGAATGTGTAATCCCCTCAAACGCATCCGACATCGTATGTGCGAAATCATACATTGGGTAAATGTTCCAGATATCACCAGTGCGCTGATGAACTATATGTCGAATTCGATAAAGCACTGGGTCTCGAAGATTTATATTTGGCGAACTCATGTCGATCTTGGCGCGCAACAAATACTCACCATCTGCAAATTCACCTTTACGCATTCGTTCGAATAAATCGAGATTTTCCTCGATACTTCGATCGCGGTGTGGGCTGTTACGCCCGGGTTTAGTCAAAGTTCCACGATACTCACGAATTTCATCAGCATTAAGACTATCAACATACGCTAGACCTCCCTCGATCAAAGTCACCGCAGCTGAATATAGCTGATCAAAATAATCTGAAGCGTGAGTCAGGCGTTCCTTCCAGTCAAAGCCCAGCCAATAAACATCACGCTTGATTGCTGAAACGTATTCTTCACTCTCTTTAATAGGATTTGTGTCGTCAAAACGAAGATACGCATGACCAAACGTTTCCTCTGAAACCCCAAAGTTAAGGCAAATCGACATGACATGCC
>JAQWOA010000008.1 GCA_029246105.1 Woeseiaceae bacterium
TAAGAAGAAATCCAACCTGAATTGCCAGGTCGACCCTGTGGGGAAATACGATTTTTATGATTTTGAGTAATCCGTATACTTTCAATAACGTCGAGGTGGGTTTCGCGATTACTGAGTTGCTCATCAAGCGAATTCATTGTATTGAGCATTCTAGGAACGACAACATTAGATCTTGATAACATCGGCTCTTCTGGTCCACCAACCGCTGGATTGGAATTAAAATCAAACTCACCATCATCAATGTTCGCCATATCAGTCAACCGACGACCTATTACGTCCAAGCGAATCATACGTGCACTCATTTGCGCAACACGAATAGACAACGCATCTAAAGTATCTTCATTTTCCTGGCGTATAGCACTAATACTACTACGCTGTTCTTCCAGCTGAGCGGCGAATCCCTGAAGATCTTCTATACTTACTTCAGAAATAGTGCGCGAAGAATACCAAGAGCCAATAAAGAAACCAGCACTTACTATTAAAACAATTAAGAAAGTAATAGATAGACTAGTAGTCGCACTAGTAAGCCTCACCTGCCGAGGTGATCTAAATCCTTTACCAAAAATAACTATATTCATTCAATACACTCTCGAAACGTCTTTATCGATCATATGCAAGTTGCGCATTCATGCAAAAGATGTCCGCATTCGCTTATTCTTATTGTTATAAACTTGCTGGCCCTATTCGCATTAGAAGCCTGACGTTCTTAAGAATTTCTCGTATACAGATAGATTTTTGAGTCTATTTTTCAATAGATATGCCTCTGTAAAAATAAAACTATGCATAATGTCAAAAATCATTACAAGACGAGGCTTGTGAAACGATAGTTTTTGGCTCCTAGATGAAAACTAAAGTACTAACTACATCGCATTATTATGGCCATCAACAAGCTAAAGAATCTTCTAGACCCCAGTAATGACGGGGACCTAGGTGATCTCATTAACCGTACTCGACACATGGAAGAGCTCACTGGCCTCCTCATTGAAGCACTACCTGAGCCCAACAGAAATGCGATTGTTGCCGCAAATATCAGGAAGGATGGTGAATTAGTGATTATATGCGCTTCATCAGCATGGGCATCGCGCTTACGCTATGAAACTGAAATTTTACTTTCGGCGGCAAAAAAAGCCGGCATCATGGCTCATACTTGTCGAATAAGGGTTAGCCAGAGCTAGATATTAAGCGTATGACTGTGTTGCGTAAGAAATAGGTACTTTGTTCGAATCATCGAAGGTAACCACTTCCCACGCACTTTCATCTTTAAGCATTGCTCGTAACAATTTATTATTTAAATCGTGACCTGACTTATAAGCACGAAGTTCACCGACGAGGTTGTGACCTAACAAATAAGCATCACCAATCACATCAAGAATCTTGTGAATTACAAATTCGTTCGCATAACGAAGGCCGTCTTCATTAAGAATGCGGTAATCGTCAAGGACAATAGCATTATCCATACTGCCACCCAAAGTAAGATTTCGTTCACGCAAAGCCTCTACATCGCGCAAGAAACAAAAGGTCCTCGCTCGACTAACTTCCTTGAGAAAAGACGTTGATGAAAAATCGATTGTCGCACGCGGGCTGAATTTCTTGAAAACTGGATGATTGAAGCTTACTTCAAAATTTACCTTAAACCCATTAAATGGCAAAAGCTCAGCCCACTTATCGCCATCTTCAATACGTATTTTCTTCTTAATCTTAATTAGTTTTTTAGCCGCATTCTGTTCTTCGATTCCAGCAGACTGCAAAAGGAAAACAAATGGTCCAGCGCTGCCGTCCATGATTGGAACTTCGGGTGCTGACAAATCAACATGTAGATTATCTATACCAAGACCCGCCAATGCCGACATTAAATGCTCTACCGTTGCAACTTTGACGCCATCTTTTATCAGCGTTGTGCCAAGCATAGTTTCACCGACTAAACGTGGATCAGCTGGAATAGCAACCGACTCCTCTAAATCAACACGATGAAAAGTAATACCAGAGTCAACAGCTGCGGGTCGCAAGGTCATGTAAACCTTCTCACCCGTATGTAATCCAACTCCGGTAGCTCGAATCGTTGTTTTTAAAGTTCTTTGTCTTAACATTTCGCAGCGAAGATTATCATAACTGAGTTCATAGTCAAAAAAACCTCATAAATTCAATATATTAGATAATTAATATGCATCATAAATCCATAAATCTTTATCGAAAATAAAGCAGGTAGCCAGCCCAGAAGAATCCAGGCTGGCATGCGGAGTTACCTACTCTAAGCGATCAGACTAAATAGACAACATTAACTTTAGTCAGCTTGTCGACGCAGGAATGATGGAATATCCAATAATTCCTCCTGAAGGCCATTCGCTTCCAAACTATCGCCAACAGCTCTTTGTCGCTGAACTGTTGGCTTATCTAATGTCTGGTAATTAGGTTCGGCTTGGGTAGCTGGTTGACGAACAATATGCATCGGTGATTCTGTTTTAGTTGATTGCTGACCAAGACCAGTTGCGACAACCGTTACACGAACGCGATCATTCATTTCTGGATCAATAACTGTACCAATAACGACCGTAGCATCCGGGGATGTATATTCCTTCACTGTATTACCAACTTCCTGGAACTCTCCGATAGATAAATCCATACCTGCCGTAACATTCACCAGGATGCCATTCGCACCTGCCAGGTTGATATCTTCAAGTAATGGGCTAGACGCTGCAGCTTCAGCTGCCTCTCGGGCACGCTCCTCACCAGAAGATGTACCTGATCCCATCATTGCCATACCCATCTCAGACATTACTGTTCGCACATCTGCAAAATCGACGTTAATCAGACCTGGTCGGGTGATTAATTCGGCAATACCTTGAACTGCACCTTGCAACACCTGGTTCGCTGCCCTAAACGCGTCGAGTAAGGTTGTCTCGCCACCAAGAACTGTAAGAAGCTTCTCATTCGGGATAGTAATAAGTGAATCGACATACTTACCGAGTTCCGCGATACCATGATCCGCAATCTGCATACGCTTACTGCCTTCCATCTCAAAAGGTTTAGTAACAATTGCGACCGTCAAAATACCGAGTTCCCTGGCAACCTGTGCAACGATTGGTGCAGCTCCAGTTCCGGTGCCACCTCCCATACCAGCAGTGATAAATAGCATGTCCGCGCCCTCGATGACCTCGAGAATACGATCACGATCTTCCATTGCAGCCTGTCGGCCAATATCAGGATCGGCTCCAGCGCCAAGTCCCTTCGTAATATTACATCCAATTTGCAATGAGGTTCGCACGCGAGATCCTTGAAGCGCTTGCGAATCAGTATTAGCACAAATGAAATCAACACCTTCGATGCCGGTTTCGACCATATGCGATACTGCATTACCACCACCGCCACCGACACCGATGACTTTGATGACAGCAGTCGAACTATGCGCATCCATTAATTCAAACATTGAGTTTTCCTCCGCTTTTTAAACTTGTGATGCTTCTGTTATTAAAATTGACCTTGGAACCACGATTTCATGCGCTCCCAAACTTCCCCTAAATTATCGCCGATGGGTTTATTACGTTGATCGCCGCGTGAAATATTTTCAAAGCCGTACAACAATAAACCAACGCCTGTAGCGTGAATCGGATTGCGTATCACATCCATTAGTCCTTCAACATATTGTGGCGAACCAAGTCGGACAGGCATGTGGAAGACTTCCTCTGCAAGTTCTACCGCACCTTCCATTTTTGCACTACCGCCGGTAATAACTACGCCGGCCGCTATCAGTTCCTCAAATCCACTACGACGTAATTCATCTCGAACTAAACCAAAAAGTTCTTCGTAACGTGGTTCGACAATTTCAGCGAGTGTTTGGCGAGCAAGTCGCCGCGGTGGGCGTTCGCCAACACTTGGAACTTCAATCGTTTCATCTGGATTGGCAAGCTGCGATAACGCACAGGCATACTTAATTTTGATCTCTTCCGCATATTGTGTCGGAGTTCGCATCGATACAGCGATGTCATTGGTAACCTGATCACCTGCGATAGGGATGACCGCTGTGTGCTGGATAGCACCACCAAGGAAAACAGCTATGTCGGTAGTGCCACCTCCGATATCCACGATGCAAGATCCAAGCTCCTTCTCATCATCTGTAAGGACTGCATAGCTGGATGCAAGCTGCTCAAGGACAATATCATCAACTTCTAGACCGCATCGTTTTACACACTTAACGATATTCTGAGCGGCGCTCTCGGCACCGGTAACCATATGTACTTTCGCTTCAAGACGAACGCCCGACATGCCAATAGGTTCGCGAATACCTTCCTGGTTGTCGATAACAAATTCCTGCGGAAGGATGTGCAATATCTTCTGATCAGCAGGAATAGCTACTGCACGCGCAGCATCGATAACTCTATCGACATCGCTAGCACTAACTTCAGAATCTCTAATTGCAACGATACCGTGCGAATTAAGACTGCGAATATGGCTGCCCGCGATTCCCGTATAAACTGAGTGAATATCACAACCTGCCATCAGTTCCGCTTCCTCCACAGCACGCTGAATCGAATGTACTGTTGATTCAATATTGACAACAACACCTTTCTTTAGGCCACGTGAAGGATGTGTGCCAATTCCAACGATCTCTATTTCACCGTCTTCATTAACTTCACCAACAATCGCCACCACTTTCGAGGTACCGATGTCGAGTCCGACAATTAAATTTTTGTCAGTTCGTTTAGACATTCAATTTATTCCTCTAGCCAAAAGCATTTTCTGCCTAGCCTTTTCTGGGTCACTTATTGGTGTCTGCGAATTATCTTTCCAACCAATCGCAAAGCCATTTCCGTATCTCATATCAACATAGTCAATTTCTGTCCCGCGACTAGTGATTATGTCCGTAACAACATTAAGAAAAAGATCCATTCGATCGACAGCAGCTTTTCTGCCCAAGCGAACATCAATTCCATTACCAAGAGTCATTTCCCAAGAGCCGCGCGCATTAACCTGAATACGGCGAACGTCTAATCCCCTTGGAATTAGTTGTTTGCGAACCGTCAGATAGCGTTTAGCAACTTCAGCAGAGCTGTTATCCGGCCCACTAAGTCTCGGCAACTCAGCTGGAATATGACGTGACTCTTCAATAAACAATTCACCGCGCGTATTCAAAAGACCATTATCACGCCAGACTGCTGCAGGAGCCTGCTCGTTAATAGTTATCAATATGCGACTTGGCCAACGGCGAACAACACGTGCCTGATCTACCCACGGTAGCGCTACAATTAAATCTTGAATTCGATCGATATCTGCACCAATAAAACCAGCGTCTATCTCTTCACTTATGGCATCTTCAATATGCAAAGCAGTGACTCGCTGAAATGGTCCACTAATCTCTATAGACGTTATGTCCTTATCAAACATTGTGAGACTTAACTGATAGGTGGCAACTAACACAGTAATCGCAAACAATAATGTGAAAATCTTGCCTAACTTAATCTTCTGTAGCTGCATACGTGCCACAACTTTCTTTGTGCGTCTCTTAGCTTGCTTATGCGCCATATTCGGCCACCTTAAAGCTGCTCTCTATCTGCTCAACAACAAAGCTCGTTTCCAAAATTCTCCAGCATAATTCTGCAAAATCTATACCAGCTTGTTGTGCCGCCATTGGCACAAGGCTATGACTAGTCATACCCGGCACCGTATTCACTTCTATAACCAATGGCTGGCCGTCTGAGCCAGTCATAAAATCTACCCGACCCCAACCGCTGCAACCCAATTCATCGAATGCAGCAATCGCAAGATCCGCATAAAGCTTTTCTTCGGCATCGCTTAAAGTCCCTTTACAGATATATTCTGTACGATCAGATTCGTATTTAGCGCGATAGTCATAAAAAACACGTGGGGTGACTATTTGAATGCTCGGTAATGCTCGACCCTGAAGAATCGAAACGGTAAATTCATCACCATTGATGCACTTTTCTATAAGCGCGGTATCGCCGTACAAAAGCGCCATATCAACAGCTTTGTTAAGTTCCAGACGCTCAAAAACCTTTGACATCCCAATACTAGAGCCCTGTCCCGAAGGCTTGACGATCAAAGGGAACCCAATTTGCTCAGCCGCAACTGAAGCATCTTCAAGAGACTTTACTGCGGCATAATCAGGTGTCGGTATGTCGGCCGCACAAAAGAGATGCTTACTTCGCACTTTGTCCATTGCAATAGCTGATGCCATTACTCGACTTCCTGTATAAGGAATATTCAGCCACTGCAACGCGCCTTGCAATGCGCCATCTTCACCACTAGGGCCATGTAACGCTATCCAAGCTCGATCAAATTTAGCATCACTGAATTCAGCCATTGATTTCTCAGCTGGATCCCAAGCATGCGCATCGATACCTTTCAATTGCAGTGCTTTTAGTACTGCCATGCCGCTATTCAGGGACACTTCCCGCTCGCTAGAATCGCCACCAAGCATAACTGCAACGCGCCCAAAATCGGATGCATTTGTAATTATGTTGTGTTGCTCAAATATCTTCACGGATTTAACCACCGGGTTGCTCCCCAACAATTTGCACTTCATGAACCAGGCTCACTCCATGTTCGTCAATTACTGTCTGTCGAACATGCTCAATAAGCTTTTCGATGTCAGTTGCTGAAGCGTTCTCTCGATTGATAATGAAATTTGCATGTTTTTTAGAAACCTCTGCTCCACCAATTCGATGACCCTTTAAGCCTGCGGTCTCAATAAGGCGCGCTGAATAATCACCCTCTGGATTTCTAAAGACTGATCCACAACTTGGTAGCCCAAGTGGTTGCGTCATTTTTCGACGTTCTAACATATCCTTCATGGTCTCAAGGCTCGGCTTAGCATCCATTTCAAAATGCAATTTCGCACCTAAAAACCATTCATTCTCTGGGCCAGTCACACTGCGGTATCCAACCGTATATTCGTTTGGTGCTCGCTCATGAATATTCCCGCTTCGATCAATTGTCCGCACCGATTCGACGCGCTCCCAGGTTTCTCCACCGTGCGCACCAGCATTCATTGCAAGTGCACCGCCAACAGTTCCTGGTATGCCGGCAAAAAATTCTGATGGCCCTAGTTCCCAACGAACGCATTGTCTTGCCAGCTGTGTACAAGGAAGTCCAGAACCAGCATTCACAACGAAATGACCTATTCGCTCAAGGCCACGTAAAATTTTGGTCGCTGATATAACAACACCTGGAAAACCGCCATCACGCACCAGGAGATTACTACCAACGCCATGCCAAAAAATTGGTATTTCTACATCCAATTTTCTGAGAAATTTGGATAGATCTTCAATGCTAGATGGTACAAAAAAAACTTCCGCAGGACCGCCAGCACGCCACGACGTATGTCGGCTCATTGACTCTTCAAATAGCAATTTACCTTGCACGTTTAAATTTCTTGCAATAGCCATCATTTATGCACCTTGAGTGCTGGTACTTCACTAATTAGTTCTGGAAGCCCAGCGGCATAACTACTGATATCGCCTGCACCCATAGTCAGCACTAAATCGCCATCCTCAAGTAAATCTAATAGAACCAGTTGCAAGGCATCAAAAGATTCAACGAATACTGGTTCGACAGATGCACGTGTCCGAACGGCACGGGCCATTGCTCGTCCATCCGCGCCAGCAATGGGTTCTTCTCCCGCCGCATAAACATCAAGCAAAATCAATGCATCAGCTTCAGAAAGTACGGTCGCAAAATCATCCATTAAGTCACGAGTTCGCGAATAACGATGTGGCTGAAATACTAGAACGACGCGCTTATCGGGCCATCCCAGCCGTGCTGCAGATAAAGTTGCTGCAATTTCCGTTGGGTGATGGCCATAATCATCAACCAGCATCACGGTACCAGCAGCAGTCTGAATATCACCCATACACTGAAAGCGTCGATCAATTCCCTCAAAATTTTTGAGTGATCTTGCAACAACATCTTTATCAACCTGCAACTCATCAGCTACAGCTATTGCTGCCAAAGCATTAAGTACATTATGCATTCCAGGTAATTGCAGCTTAATGTGTAAAATATCTTTACTAGATTTTCTTATAACATCAAACTCAGTAGTTTCTGCATCAAAGATGATATTGGTCGCACGAACATCAGCGTCTTCATTGATTCCATAAGAAATTACCGAACGGCCAATATCGGCGAGCACATCATTAACGCCACTATCATCAGTACAGACAACTGCTAGGCCATAAAATGGCAAATTACGCAGAAATTTAATAAAACTACTTTTTAATTTTTTGATATCACCATCATAGGTCGACATATGATCCGCATCGATATTAGTCACAACCGCAAGCATCGGTTTCAGATGAACAAACGACGCATCGCTTTCATCTGCCTCTGCGACCAGATAATCGCCCTGTCCCAGTCGAGCATTTGTATCCGCACTCTTTAATCGACCTCCAATTACAAAAGTCGGATCAAGGCCACCTTCAGCCAATAAACTGGCAATCAAACTAGTCGTAGTCGTCTTACCATGTGTACCAGCGACCGCGACTGAGTACCTGAAACGCATAAGTTCAGCCAGCATTTCCGCTCGACTAACAATTGGCATTAACTGTTTTCTAGCAGCAGCGACTTCTGGATTAGTCTCATCAACTGCACTGGAGACAACTACAGCATCAGCATCTCGAATATTTTCAAAGGCATGACCGATGAACACTTTAGCGCCTTGATTTTCAAGGCGCTTTGTCTGTTTATTCGGACTCAAATCGGAACCTTGCACTGCGTACCCAAGACTTAACATCACTTCTGCAATGCCAGACATGCCAGAACCGCCAATACCAACAAAATGTACACAATGAATACGTCTCATTTTCTTAATCATGAGGCGCTCCCAGCTTGCTCGAGACACAACTCAGTTATGCGAAACAACGACTCAGGTTTCGCTAATAGACGCGCCTTATTAGCTTTTTCTAATAGGTTTGAACGAGACTGTAACCAGTCACGAAGCAAGTTTGCTAACAGATCCGGTGTCAAATCACTTTCTTGAATAATCGTAGCTGCACCTACCGCAGTCATTAATCCTGCGTTTGCAGTTTGATGATTATCAACTGCAGCTGGATAAGGAATAAATATCGCTGGTATTCCGGCAGCGCACAGTTCGGCGACTGTCAATGCACCAGACCGACAAACCACCATATCTGCCCATGCATAAACGGCAGCCATATCCTCAATAAATGGTAGTAATTCAACATCAATATCATGACTGACATAGGCTTCTTCAGCAGCTTGTAATGTTCGCTCACCACATTGGTGACGAACGATTGGTCGAATTTTAGGATCAAGCAATGCGAGTCCAGCGGGTACTGTCTGATTCAAGGCCAGAGCACCCTGACTGCCGCCTAATATAAGTAAGCGCATGCGGCCCTGTCTGCTACCATAACGATCGACGGGCAGAGGCAATGCGGCAATATCTTCACGAACTGGATTACCCACAGTTTCTACAACTACATCAGAATTAAAACTGCCTGGGAATGCTTGCAGCACAACCCGAGCGAGACGCGCTAGAAGACGGTTAGTCATTCCTGCTGCTGCGTTTTGCTCATGGATTAGGAGAGGCCGGCGAGTTAGCCAAGCAGCGACGCCGCCGGGCCCACTTACAAATCCACCCATGCCAAGAACCGCCGCCGGACGATGGCGAATTATTACTACTAGCGATTGGAATAAAGCCCAAGCAAGTTGAAATGGAGCAAAAATCAAGGCGAGTACACCCTTCCGACGCAGACCTTTAATTCTAATTAACTCCATATCAATTCCAGCCTCAGAAATAATACGTGCTTCCAATCCATGGCATGTCCCAAGCCATATAATTTCTCGTGAGTTCGCCTGTAAAGCACGAGCAACAGCTAATGCAGGATACACATGACCACCTGTACCTCCTGCCATAACCAGTATTGGTCGTGAATTCATAATTTCTTACTCAGCTTATGACGTTTGCGATTTACACTCTTAATATTGATCGCCAACTCATGATGAATTCGAAGTAATAAAGCAATGCAGATTAACGTTATAATCAAACTACTACGCCCATAACTGATTAATGGTAACGTCAAACCCTTAGTCGGTAGCATGCCCATGTTTACACCGATATTGATGAATGCCTGAATTCCAAGCCAAGTTCCTAAGCCCATTGCGATATACGCTTCAAAGTATCGCTCTGCATCTGCAGCGCGCATGGCAAGCTTGAAAACACGCCAAAGCAGTGCAAGAAATAATGCTATTAATATAAGCGAACCAAATAAACCAAACTCCTCTGCATATACCGCAAAAACAAAGTCAGTATGTGCTTCAGGTAGGTAAAAAAGTTTCTGTACGCTTTCGCCAAGACCAACGCCAAACCACTCACCACGACCAATGGCAATAAGTGATTGTGTCAATTGGAAGCCAGAATCAAACGGATCGGCCCAAGGATCTAAAAAACCAGTAATGCGCTGCATTCGATATGGCGACGCAATAGCAAGAGCTGCGAGTGCTAATACTGTGGTTATGACAAATATTAGAAAATCACGAATTCGTGCACCAGCAACAAACATCATGGCCATTGCCGTAGCAAGTAAAACTACGGTAGCTCCAAAATCTGGTTCAGCTAGTAACAAGACACACGCCAAACTCAGAACGATCATTGGCCGCAGAAAGCCAGTAAATTCCTCACGCAATAATTTATTACGCCTAACTAGATACCCAGCTAGATAAATAATAAAGCAGAGCCTCGCAGGTTCAGAAACCTGAAGATTTATTACGCCAAGCCGCACCCAACGAGTGCTGCCATTCACCTCATGACCAATTCCCGGCATGAGAACGACTATCAGAAGCATGAAACCAAGCATTAAAGCTAGCGGGCCAAAGTTGCGCCAGAGCTTCATAGGAATAAATAAACATATAAATCCAGCCGCCACGCCAATAGCAGCTGCAAACATTTGCCGCTGTATATAGAAGAAAGGATTGTTTGCGATACTATCAGAGATCGATATCGACGCTGACGCAAGAATTACAAAACCGCCCATTAATAGTGCTATCACGATGGTTAGCAATACATAATCAATTTGTAATTCTGTTTTCATATGTACTGGAAACGGACGGGTTGCGCTGCGATTCATCATGATCGTAGAGCCTCCACAGCAGAACAAAACTGATCACCTCGTTCCGTATAGTCATCATATTGATCAAGACTTGCGCATGCTGGTGCAAGCAAAACCGTGTCATCAGACATGGCGCATCCGGCTGCTAGGCTAACAGCATCAAACATCGTATCGGCAAAATATACTGGCATTGAGGTATCAAACACTTGCGCAATTTTTTCAGCATCTTTACCTATCAAAACAGCACCACGTAGTTTTTCTTCGACTGCGGTACCAAGGTCTTCAAAATTGCCACCTTTTCCATCGCCACCAGCAACTAGAACCAACATTGAGTTGATCGACTCGATTGAAGCAACCGCTGCGGCGACATTTGTCGCCTTAGAATCATTAATGTAGTCAACAGCATCAACTCTCGCGACAAACTGCATCCGATGTGGTAATCCGGAAAACTCCATCAAAACCTGTAGCATTATAGATATATCGAGTCCGAGTAAATCTCCCGCTGCCAATGCAGCTAATGCATTTAATTGATTATGATACCCATACATTGCCAGTTCATTCGTCGATATCAGCAACGTTCTGCCATAGGCTAGGAAAACTTGATCATCATCCATCCGAAGTCCATATTGGCCTTCAGCCGGGGCATCAAGACCAAAACTTATTACCCGATCGCAGTGTTTGATATGCCTCAAAACCTCTTTATCTGCACGATTGATAACGGCGGCTTTAGCTTCACGATATACCCGATATTTTGCTCTTCTATACTCGTTTTCATCTGTATGCCAATCCAAATGATCAGGTGACACGTTAAGCAGAACAGCAACCTTTGCAGGCAAGCTTTGCGTACGGTGTAATTGAAAACTGGAGAGCTCAAGTACGTAAATATCAGGCTCATCCTGAATTAAAAGGTCAAGTGCCGGTTCGCCAAGATTTCCACCAGCAAGCGTGCGTCGTCCGTTCGCACTACACATTTGATAGAGCAAGGTCGTTACTGTGCTTTTGCCATTTGTTCCGGTAATAGCAACTAAAGGTGCATTTGCATCACGGGCAAACAACTCGATATCAGAGATGATCTCGATTTTCTTTTTTCGAGCTTTGATCATCAATGGATGCTTATCTGAGATACCCGGGGATGCTATAACCCTATTAATTTCCTTTGCCAGCTCAGTACTTCCAAGCATTAATTTCGCATCAGAGGAAATTTCATTGAGCTCTTTAAGTCCAGGTGGTTCATTTCTACTATCAAAGTACATCGCATTGACATCACTTCGCTGAAGATGACGTGCGATTGATATTCCGGTAGCGCCTAAACCAACGACTAGACTCTTTGTGATAGATGTCTGCGATTTACTCATCGTATCTTCAGGCTGACAAGCCCAATCAATACTAAGATGACAGTAATAATCCAGAATCGGACAATAACTTTGGGCTCTGCCCAGCCTTTTAACTCAAAGTGGTGATGCAACGGCGCCATTCGGAAAACACGCTTTCCCGTTAACTTGAATGAGGCAACTTGAATAATAACCGAAAGAGTTTCAACAACAAACACGCCACCCATAATGGCCAAGACGATTTCCTGTCGTACAATAACTGCAACTACACCAAGTGCAGCACCTAGAGATAGAGCGCCGATATCGCCCATAAAAACTTGTGCTGGATATGTGTTAAACCAAAGAAATCCTAGTCCAGCGCCTGCCATTGCAGCACAAAAAACCATAATTTCTCCAGTTCCCACCACATAGGGAATACCCAAATATTCAGAGAAATTTGTATTTCCCGTTACGTATGCAAAAAGTCCAAGCGCCCCACCAACTAGTACCGTTGGCATGATTGCAAGACCATCCAGACCGTCTGTTAGATTGACCGCATTACTGAAGCCCACAATATAAAAGTACGTTACAACAACTTGGAATATGCCAATTTGGATCGAAAAATCCTTAAAATATGGAATCAATATTGAGGTTTGTACCTCATCAGTAGCTGTAACATACAGAGCCACAGCAGCAATAAGGGCAGCACTAGACTGCCAAAAGAGTTTCTGCTTCGCCGAAATACCTGCAGAGTCTTGTATTACGAGTTTTTTATAATCGTCGACATAGCCGATAATGCCAAAAGATAGAGTGACAAAAAGTACGATCCAAACGTAATGATTCTCGAGATCGGCCCATAATAACGTCGCTATAGAAATTGCTGTCAGAATTAGTACGCCACCCATTGTCGGCGTGCCTGCTTTTAGTAAATGAGTTCTTGGACCATCCTCACGAACGGGCTGACCAAGTTGATTAACACTTAAGCTCTTGATCATTTTTGGACCGGCAATAAAGCAGATTGTCAAAGCTGTTAGCGTACCGAGAATTGCGCGCAAAGTTAGGTAGCTAAAAACGTTAAAGCTTGATTCGAATTGTGCAAGATATTCTGTGAGATAAAGCAGCATTATCAGGCTTCCTTTCTTTCAGAACTAGCAATCTGTAATGCGTTGACAACACGCTCCATTTGCATGAGACGAGAACCTTTTACGAGTACATTTGTCGCGCTCCCCACAGTCCTAGCATCTTCGATAAGTTTATTAATATCCGAATACCAGTTTGCACCTTGGCCAAATGCCTTAACGCTAGCTTTCGCAAGATCGCCATGAGCAAATAAACGATCAATTCCACATGCTCGTAATGACGTTCCAACTTCATAATGCAAATCTCTTGCGTCATCTCCAAGTTCTTTCATATCTCCCAATACAAACCAACTTTCTCCCTTGAGGCTCGCAAGAAATTTTGCCGCCGCCTTAGTCGATAAGGGATTTGCGTTATAACTGTCGTCAAATAACGTACAGCCATTAATACCTAAAAGAGGTTGTAACCGGCCAGCAATAGGTCGAATAGCTCCCAATGCAAACTTTATTTGCTCTGCGTCCACGCCTAGTGCAAACGCCACAGCCGCTGCAGCACAGGCATTTTGAACGTTGTGAATTCCAGATAATGGCAGTGAAATATTGATACTAGTATTTGGCAGGTGTAAATCAAAAGTGGAAACTGCTGTACCCAATTCAATATTATCAGCCGTAATATCGGCTGATACTGTTAATCCAAAACTCAAAGTTTTGACGTCATCTACCAGCGACATCCAATAGTCATAATATTCATCGTCTGCGTTTAAAACAGCAAAATTTGGCCGTTTTCTCGTCTGTAGAATTTCGCCCTTAGCATGCGCGACTCCTTCAACTGATCCAAAACCTTCAAGATGAGAGGCAGCAGCATTAGTAATTACAACTACATCTGGATTCACCAGCGAAGAAAGGTATGCAATTTCGCCAGTATGGTTTGCCCCCATTTCAATAACAGCATACTCATGCTCCGCATGAATACGAGCGAGCATCAAAGGTATACCGATCTCATTATTTAAATTACCATGCGTCGCAAGCGTCGGCGCTTTTGTACTAAGACATGCGGCAACAAGCTCCTTTAGCGTTGTTTTGCCATTGCTGCCGGTTATACCAACGACACAAACATCTTGACTGTTTCGCCAAGCCGCACCGAATCTGGCCAGCGCCAAGCGAGTATCGTCCACTCTTATTTTTGTAATCTGATCTACAGCTTCATTGCTTACGACTGCAGCTACTGCTCCATTCAATTTGGCACTTTCAGCATACTCATGACCGTCAAAGTTTGGCCCCTGTAATGCAAAAAATATTTCGCCATCTTGGATTGTCCGCGTATCTGTGCTGACCCCACTAAAATATTGGTCTTCTCCGCAAAGCACCCCATTCATAAAATTTGCAGCCTGTGCCAGTGAATTAATCATTCACTCGATTCCTGTGGATTTACTGCACACTTTGCCAATTCAATATCTGAAAATGGTCTACGCTCGCCATCCACTTCCTGATAGTTTTCATGGCCCTTACCTGCGATAAGTAAAATATCACTTGGAGTTGCATTTGCGATCGCCCATGCAATTGCCGACGCTCTATTCTCAATGACTTTGGCATTCTTTGCCTCTATTAGCCCACTGACGATATCGTTAATAATCTCCACCGGGGCTTCATAGCGTGGATTGTCACTTGTTATTACAATCCGATCCGCCAGTCGCTCCGCCAGTTTTGCCATTAAAGGACGTTTACCCCTATCACGATCACCGCCACAACCAAAGACACACCAGAGCTTTCCTCGACAATGGGGACGCAATGCCTTTAGTGCTGATTCGAGAGCATCCGGCGTATGCGCATAATCGATATATATCGAAAGATCCTTCCTTGGCACTTTCTGCATACGACCAGGTGGTGCTTTAACTAAACTTATAACATCAGATGCTTTATTGAGGTCTATGCCGCTAGCAAGTAGGTAGGCAAGAGCTATAGTGGCATTTGCGACATTAAAGTCGCCAGGCAATGACAACATGAATTCTCCATCGCCCCAAGAACTTGAAAAAGATATGACGGAACCTTGTTCATTGATGACAACTGATCTCACGAAGACGAAAGGTCGTCCATTCGCAACGCGGTCGAAACATGTAGATACAGTAACAATGTCCTGCCCACAACGCGTAGCCAAATCCATTCCGTAATGCGAATCAAGATTTATAATCTTCAGCCTTGGTCCATGCTCTAAAAACAATCTTGCTTTGCTGGCAAAATATGTTTGCATATCACCATGATAGTCGAGATGGTCACGCGTCAGATTAGTAAAAATTGCCGCATCAAAATTTATTCCATTAACTCTTCCTTGCGACAATGCATGTGAAGAAACTTCGATAGCTGCAAACGTGGCACCAACATCAACGAACTCAGCGAGCCGACCATGCAATTCAATAGCTGCTGGCGTAGTCGCATCCTCTGTTCTATTCAGTTTATCTATACCAAAACCTAGAGTGCCGACATAAGCACAACGATCACCCAGTTGCTGCAAACATTGCGCCAATATCCAAGCTACCGTCGTCTTACCATTAGTTCCTGTAATGCCAATAGTTTTCAGAGCGTGGGAAGGACTTCCGTAAAATCTATTCGCTATTTCACCAAGGTGCGAAGCTAGATTGTCGACTTCAATCATAACTATATTGGTATCTACTGGTGCAGTTGCTGTACTTGGATCCCATGCGACAGCAGATGCCCCAGCGACTATTGCTTCATGTAAATAATCAAGCCCATGACTACTTACTCCCTCACACGCGAGAAACAGAAAACCGGCCCTCACTTGTCGGCTATCACTAGCAATCCCAGTTACACAAAGAGTTGGTGTATTGGCTAAACCATGCAATAACTCAGATAGTGATGGTGATAAATTCATCTGTATTGCTGGCACACTCATTGACCCATGTTCCGATCTACCATTGCTCGTATGACACCTCCAGAATCCCGAGCAGGCATCGCATCAGGAGGAACTGCCAATAATCTTAAGGATTCTGACATTACGTCCGCAAAAACTGGTGCTGCTACATCACTACCGTAATACAGCCCACCGCTAGGTTCGTCAATAACTACGACAGTCGCCAGTCGCGGTTTGCTGGCTGGCGCTAGTCCAGCAAAAATTGAAAAATATTTATCCCTTGAATGACCGCCATTCGCAGCTTTCCAGGACGTTCCCGTCTTACCTGCGATACGGTAACCATCGACTGATGCTTTAGTGCCAGTGCCGCCTGGTTGAACTACTTCTTCTAGCATAAGTCGTACAGCATTTGCTGTGCCATTTGACACAACTCGCTCACCTCGAACTAATTCTTCAACTGCAAATAATGTGACGGGCTGCATAATCCCACCATTGCCGATAGCAGCATAAGCTTGGGCGAGTTGTAATGGCGTAACTGCTATGCCATAGCCATACGCAATAGTTGCTTGAGAAATTGGACGCCAATTACTGTAATGGGTCAACATGCCAGCAGACTCGCCGGGGAAACCGCTACTCGTCATTTCACCTAGTCCAAATTGAGATATTGTTCCCCACAATTGATCTGGTTGTAGGGTCATCGCCAATTTAGTTACGCCAACATTACTTGAGCGAGCGAGTATAGTTGCCAAACTGATACTGCCAAGGTTTTGGTGATCTTCGATCTTCTTAGCACCGACAATTATATGTCCCGGTGAGGTATCGATCATGCTGCTCGAGCGGTATTGGTCGCTCTCCAAAGCCGCTGCAACAATCAGAGGCTTAATACTTGAACCTGGTTCAAAAATATCGGTGATGGCTCTGTTTCTATAGCGCGCCGCCAAAAACTGTGATCGATCGTTTGGATTGTAGGTAGGCTGATTCGCCATCGCCAACACCTCACCCGTTTGAACATCCAAGATAACCACTGAACCAGAGCGCGCATTATGTTTTTTCACCGCCGCCTTCAGTGTGCGATACGCTAGATACTGTAATCTCAGATCGATACTTATTCTAAGGTCCTTACCATGACGTGGAGGACGTATGCTTTCGACATTCTCTATCGACCTACCGAGGCGGTCCTTTAAAACTCGCTTTGCACCAGACTCGCCTTCCAACCAATGATTCATTGCAAGCTCAAGCCCCTCCTGACCCTTGTCATCAATGTTAGTAAAGCCAACTAGATGCCCTATGACTTCTGACGCTGGGTAATAACGACGATATTCACGTTGGACGTTAATTCCAGGTAATTTAAGTGCCATTACGTTCAACGCCAAATTTGGAGTCAGATGTCGTTTAAGGTAAAGAAATTCTTTGTTCATATTGCGCGTGATTCGAAGCATCAGTATTTCTGAATCAACATCGAGAGCTTTAGCGATTTGTGGAATTTTTTCGACAGAGTTAGCGAACTCTTTTGGGTTAACCCAGATACTGTCGACAGGTGTACTAATTGCGAGTGGTCCGCCATTTCTATCGAGTATGTTGCCACGGTGTGCTGAGATTGATTCCTTATGCAGATGACGTGTATCGGCCTGCTGGTTCAGGAAGTCCTTATCGAGGACCTGTAATTGAATCGCTCGCGCCACCAAGGATGATGCTATCAGTACAAAGAATGCCATTATTAGCATAACTCTGCCGCTGATACGTCGTACTGTTTTTTGTTTTTTTTCTGCCCCGTGTGTCATGGCCTTTCAATTACATAGATTTCTGTTGATACAGGTCGCACAAGAGATAGGTCACCAGTTGCAACCCGTTCAATTCGTGCATGCGTGGCCCAAGTACTTTGTTCAATTTGCAATTGGCCCCATTCGATATTCAATTCATCTCGTTCGTGCGTGAGCCCTTCGAGCTCTATAAATAATTTTCGTGATTCATGCTTCGTGTAAATCAATACCATCGAAGTCAAGGCACATAAAAGTGCGAAAAAAAATACTATTAGAAATGGCTGTCGCAATTTTGTAGTTTGCATTAGTTGCGCTCCCCTATTCTGAGACGAGCACTGCGTGACCTTCGGTTCAACTGAATCTCATCATTCGTCGCTACAATAACCTTACCTATGGTCTTCATCTTTGGTCGAAATTCATCTGGTATAGTCGGCATTCCACGATACTGCTCTGGCTCACTTGACATATTGCGTATAAAACGCTTCACCATTCGATCTTCCAATGAGTGAAAACTGATTACACAGAGGCGGCCACCCTTCCTCAGTACATCAACCGACTGATACAAAAATGCTTCTAACTGCTCAAGCTCACCATTAATCGCAATACGAATTGCTTGAAAGGCTTTTGTCGCCGGATGTTTTTTCTTTGAACGCACTTTGGCCGGTACTGCTCCCTCAATGATTGCTGCAAGTTGAGCTGTAGTTTCTATTCGTAAATTCATGCGCGCATCACATATAGCATGTGCGATTCGTGATGCATGTGTCTCCTCACCAAATTTTCGAAAAATATGCATCAATTCTCTTTGTCCAGCATTTGCAATGAAGTCACTTGCGGATATGCCCGAATCAGGATCCATTCGCATATCGAGCGGGCCATCGCGAAGGAAACTAAATCCCCTATGGGCATTTTCCAGTTGTGGAGAAGAAACCCCCAGGTCAAAAAGGAGTCCATCAATTTTTCCCTGTAAATTCTTTTCCTCAATGAATCTCTTGAGTTGTGCACTCTCACCCCTAATCAATTCAAATCGAGGATCGTCAGTCAAGGCTTTCGGTACTGAAGCTATCGCTTCTGGATCTCGATCAATACCAATCAAAATTCCATTTGAATTAAGGTGTTTCAGTATTTCCCTACTGTGACCACCTCGGCCGAAAGTTCCATCGACATAACAACCGTCTTTTTTTATATCCAACCCTTCAAGGACTGGCCCCAGCAGCACCGGAACATGCTCGTTGCTGCTCATAAAATGATCGTCCTCCTAGAAAGAAATTGATTGTAGGTCGGCTGGCATATCGCCATCCTCCTTATCGCTAAGCCATGCATCGCGCTTTTCGTTCCAGGATGCCTCATTCCATAATTCAAATTTATTTCCCTGACCTATAAGCATTCCCTGCTTATCTAGACTGGCGAATTCCCTGAGTTCTTTAGAAACAAGAATCCGGCCATTCCCATCCATATCAACCTCAGTTGCATAACCGACCATAATCCGAACTATTCGACGTGCAATCTTGTTCATGCTGGGCAATCGCACTAATTTACGCTCGAGCTCCTCCCAATCAGGTAGCGGATAAACAAGAAGGCAATGATCCTTGTCCACAGTTACGATTAACTCACCCTCACAACGGGCAGATAATCGCTCCCGATATCGGGTAGGTATTGCCATACGCCCTTTGGCGTCGAGTGAAACTTTTGTTGCCCCTCTAAACATGGTCATCTGGACTTGCCGAATATCGTTGTTAGAACTAAATATAAGGATGCTAAGCCCATTTACTCCCACTTTTTTCCACTTTTCAACACTATAGAGATGACCCTGAGCATGTGCAACAACAAATACTGATTAATTGTTGTTGTACAGGGACTTAGGGGTAATTCGATGGCATAAATCAGGCGAAAAGTGGCGGCACCCGCATTAGGAAAATCAATCGTTTATAGATGCTTCTTAGATACGGCTTTAGTGCAAGAGTGCCTTTCTGAAAAAGTTGTAATTTTGACAATAAATCATCCACTTGAAATGCGATTCGCGCTGGAACTTATCTTTACAGCTCAAGAATCATTACAACTTATTGATACTTATAGATAAAAAAAGAGAGTGAGAAAGTCGGAGCTAGCAATAAGCCGGGTTCTGTCGAGAACAATCATTCATCTGGGATAACTGTCGCCAGCCACCTCAAGCGACCTACCCGGGAGTCCGTTCGGGACCGACGGTGCAAGTTAAAACCTACATACTCCCCTATTTGGTCTTGCTCCGGGCGGGGTTTACCTTACCGCGAACTGTTACCAGTCGCGTGGTGCGCTCTTACCGCACCTTTTCACCCTTACCAACGATAATCCGTAGACTACGCCAGCGGTATATTTTCTGTGGCACTTTCCATAGGCTTGCGCCTCCCAGGCGTTACCTGGCGCCCTGTCCGAAGGAGCCCGGACTTTCCTCTATAGCGAACTACAGCGATTGTCTAGCTAGCTCCGACTCTCTCGACGGCGAGTCTACTGTATTTTGTGACCAATAATCATAGTAAATAGTCTTAGATAATTTATAAGACCAATACAATTACTACCATTAATTATAAAACCTGATAAAACGTTGACTATAATCCTTCTTTAAGTTCAAGTAGTCTCTTGTACAAAGCATTTCGTTTAAGCCCCGTAACTTCGACTGCAACTTTAGCCGCATCCTTCGCAGACAGATGCTTGCAAAGCGCTCGTAATAGACAATCAACTTCTAATGGCGGCTCATGTTCCTCTATGGACCCTGATACGATAATAACAAATTCACCCTTTCGAATGATGGTTCCGTCTCCGACTTGCTTTTGCAGCCCTTGCAATGAATCTTGAACGCATTGTTCATGCATTTTTGTCAATTCCCGACCAATAAATGCCTGTCGGTCTGAGCCGAAAATATCGACCATATCGTCCAAACATTGCATAATTCGATGTACTGATTCGTAAATTATTATTGTGCGACGTTCGCTGGCAAGATTCTCTAGCCATTCTCTTCTGGCGACATGCTTCGATGGTGCAAATCCCTCAAAACAAAAATGGTCAGTCGAAATTCCGGCCACTGATAATGCCGCAATAACAGCACTTACGCCCGGAATCGGAGAAACAATGACACCATGCTCATGTGCTGCACGGACTAGTCGAAAGCCCGGGTCGCTAACTAAGGGTGTTCCCGCATCGCAAACCAATGCGACATTATCACCTGCTTTAAGTCGTTTAATAATACTGCTAACAATCTTTTCTTCATTATGATCGTGCAATATCATAAGTTTTGTCTTGCAGCCGATATACATTAGCAATCGACCTGTGTGCCGAGTATCCTCAGCTGCAATAAGGTTCACCTCAACGAGCGTTTGACGCGCTCTAGGTGTTAGGTCCTCAAGATTGCCGATTGGAGTTGCAACGATAAATAGTGTGCCGTTCATTAGGCTTGAGATCCTCGCTCTGGAATGAATACTTAACGAAAAAAAATATGACGAATACTCACAGATATCCTGCAAATAAATTGCATTCACTGGCAAGCATTATCTCGATGCTCTGTATTATGCTGTTGTTGGCGGCTTGTCAAACGGCAAGCATCAGTCACTTATCGGGCTCAGGTGAGCATCGTGTAGAGCAACTTGTAGATAATGGTCGCCACCAAGAAGCAGCGAGCGCCTATATCAGGCTAGCAGCTAATGCCACTGGAAATGAACGTGATCGACTCACACTATTAGCTATTGAGCAATGGCTCGATGCAGGTGAAGTTAAAAGAGCAGAGCGAGTAACTGCTAATGTCCAAATACCTACCTACGAATCTTTATTGCCCATCTGGAACACGAACTTAGCCGCACTTAGTTTATATCGTGGCAACGCTGACGCAGCACTTCAATTACTGGAGCCATACAG